>DAIERC010000336.1 GCA_027347125.1 Ignavibacteriales bacterium | reverse complement strand
CTCTAAATGAGTCCATCCATTGAGATTGCGGTCCGCCGTGAACATTTAAAATTAAAGGATATTTTTTATTCGGGTCAAAGTTGTGCGGCTTTACAATAAACACTTCAACCTTTTTACCGTCCGCACCTTTTACCCACATTTTTTCAGCAGGTCTTATGTCAACGGTTTGTTCAATTTCTTTGTTGAACGAGGTTAACTCTGTTTCATTTTTATCGGCAAGATTCATCTTATAAATTTCGGCAGGTTTGGCTACGGTTCTCAAGTTATAATATATATTTCCTTTATTATCCAAGTCAAACCCGAACGTAGATTTTTCTCCGGTTACGGGAATGATTTTATTGCTGCTGATATCAATATTATAAATGGGAGAATATCCTTCTACTTCTCCGCTGAAATAAATTGATTTTGAATCTGCGTTCCATTTAAAATCATCAATCCAGTTATCAAACTTTTCCGTAATAATTTTTGATTTTCCCGTTCCTCTATTATAAAGCGCAATTCTAAAAAGGTCTGATTCATATCCGGGAATTTTTTGAGTTCTATACGCAATATATTTTCCATCGGGAGAATAAATAGGCCAACCGTCCCATGCTTTATTTCCTTTTGTAATATCTACAGCCTTTCCGCCTTCTACCGGAACAAGCCAAAGATCGGCATTAGTAGAGGCTTCGGGATGTTCGGCATGGTTCGAAACATAGCAAAGTTCTTTACTATCCGGCGAAAAATTATATCCAATGCCTCCGCCAAGCATAAATGTGGGAGAGACAAAATCACCCGGCGTTACGTCTTTATATTTTTTTGTGTCGAGATTATAAATAATAATATGGGAATACTTCCCAGCAGAGTATTGAGTCCAATGCCTAAAAAGAAGATGATCTGCAACATAAGCTTGAATTGGCCCGTGTTCGGATGTAGAATCAATCTCTTCATTGCATCGGCTGTTATCGCCGCAGTCCGGATAAACATCGGCTGTGAACGCAATTAATTTGTTGTTCGGAGATAACACAGGCGCATCAACACCCATTGAGAAATCGGTTATCTTTTCCGACTTGCCGTTTTCGAAAGAGTAAGCATATACTTGAGGTGTTCCAGATTCGGTAGAAACATAGTAAATAGTTTTACCGTCGCTCGTCCAAAGCGGATTGTAATTGCTTTTATTATTATCGGTAATTTTTTTAAGATCCTTTCCGTTCGTATTCATTACGTATATGCTGGTGTTCGATTCACCCTTCGGCATATCATAATCCGATACGGTAAGGGCAACCATGTTGCCGTTCGCTGAAACAACCGGCTCACCGACGTAATGTATTTTATACAGATCGGCAATTGTAAACGGCCTTTTTTGAGGCAGTATTGTTACCGCCGAAATTATAAATATCACCGGTAATAGTAAGACAAACTTTTTCATAATAATTAATTTCTTAATTGTTGTAGAATACGATTTGCTTGAAATTAAAAAAAACTTAGTGCTCAATATATTGCGTTTATCACAATAATATCTGATAATTATTTTGATAAAACGTTATATCAAAGTTTTAATCATTAAAGAACGAAATCACATAATTATTTTTATACTTCAATCCGTCATTAAATTTTCGGCAGTCTTTCAAGGTATGAACTGTTTGAAAGGATAGCGAATGTTTCAATTTTTCTCAACTCGGAAATATTAAAACAATTCATATAGCTCATGGAACTTCTTAAACCGTCGGATATATTATCGATAACATTTTTTACGGTACCTTTGTACGCCACCATAGTTTCTTCCCCCTCAATAAATTCATTCCGCATCTTAACGCCAAATGATGCAGAGCCTCTATATTTTTTCCACAACTGACCGTTATACTTTATTACCTCGCCGGGTGTTTCTTTTGTACCCGAAAGCATTCTACCAAGCATTACCGCATCGGCTCCCAGTGCTATTGCTTTGGCAACATCGCCGGGACTTTTTACACCGCCGTCGGCAATTATTTTGATATTTAATTTTTTCTCTTCCCTTGCAAATACTACGTTCAACAACGATGAAACCTGACCGATTCCAATTCCGGTTTGAATTGAAGTTGTGCAAACGCTTCCGCTTCCGATACCAACGCGTACGGCATCGGCGCCAGCATTTTCTAGCGATTGCAAAGTGGCTCCATGTGCAATGTTACCAACCAGCAATTTAATATTACCGAATTTTTTCTTGATCTCTTCGGTTCTCTTTAATACTTCTTGGTTGTTGGCGTTGGCGGTATCAAGGCAAATTATGTTTTGTTTTTCAACCAGCTTTTCTACATCAGATAAAGTAGTATTGAGCGCAATTGAAATTGCTCTTATTTCATTTCCGTTTTTCTTGTCGCGTAAAATTTCTTCCAGCGATGAGTCGAACCTGTTTAATATTCCCAGGCATCCAAGCTTTGTAAGCATAGAAGCCATTTCGATTCCGGTAACGGTATCCATCGGGCTCGAAATAACAGGCAATGATAAATTTAGCCCCAAGAAATCTATTGATGTATTGGCTTCAGTTCTGGATTTGATTCTAGAAATTTCGGTTGGAATAAGACTGATATCGTCATAAGTTAAGGATTGATGAAATTCGTTAAGACCTTTTTTCGAATAAATTTTCATTTGAAATTTCCCTTTTTAGTAATTGTAAAATCAAAATTAAGCATAATTATCCGCGAATATTTTTTATAAATTTTAAGAATCAATCAAGCTTTCCATTTCGTCTAGAAGTTGCGTCATCTTTTGTGTGGTAGCTAAGATTGGCTCCGGCGAATTCATATCTACGCCGGCATTTTTCAATATAGTAATCGGGTAATCGGAATTTCCCGCTTTTAAAAACGCGAGATATTTATCCACAGCAGGTTTGCCTTCGGATCGCACCTTCATTGATAGTATTTCAGAAGCGGCAAACCCGGTGGCATACTGGAAAACATAAAAGTTATAATAAAAATGAGGTACCCTCGCCCACGTATATTTTTCTTCCTCGTCAACCGTCATTTCCTGTCCCCAGTATTTCTGGAATAAGTCACCATACATTTTGCAAAGTACATCCGGTGTAAGAGGCATTCCGTTTTCAGATTTTTGATAAACATCATCTTCAAACTCGGCAAACATTGTTTGCCTGTAAAATGTAGATGCAATATTGTTCAGATACTTTTCAATCAAATAAAGTTTTTCATTTTTTGATTTTGCATTTTCTATAAGGTAATCGAGTAAAAGTGATTCGTTAAATGTTGAGGCAACTTCGGCCAGAAAAATCGAATAGTTGGCGTAAGTAAACGGCTGAGTTTCACCAGTATAAAATGAATGCATATTATGCCCCATTTCGTGGGCCAGGGTAAATACATCGTTAAGCAGGTTCGTCCAATTCAGCAGCACGTAAGGATGAACACCGTATGTTGTACCTGATGAATAGGCTCCGCTTCTTTTTCCTTTTGTTTCATAAACGTCAATCCATCTGTTGTTAAAAGC
>DAIERC010000309.1 GCA_027347125.1 Ignavibacteriales bacterium | reverse complement strand
TCACCCGGCGCTGTTTGCCCCGCTATTGTAACATCGCCGTTGGAAATTTTCAGGTAATCCGTTAGAGGAATATTTCCCGAAACTTTAAATACTATTATTCTCGGCCCCTTTTGATTAATTGCGTATCTTAAACTCCCGGGATTGTTATCGTCTTTAAGATTTGTAACTTCATATACTCTGCCGCCCCTGCCGCCGGTAGTAAAGCGTCCGAACCCTTCGGCGCCGGGAAATGCCGGTTGCTGGCCGAATGTATCAAAGGAAAAAAGAAGACAAATCGTCATAAAAAAAAATCCCAATTGTCCTATCCTTTTCACCACATATCCGAAAATTTTATTCATTTACGTTTCCAAACAAAATTAGTAATTCAAAAAAATATAAAACGGCATTTATATCCCGTGAATAATTAAATATCGCGGTGAACAAAGAGAGCGTCCGCTATATTTGTAAGCGATAAAATAATTATTGCCGTATGGTTTATCGAATGAATTTATTGAATAAGAATATTTTGAAGTGCTAAATCTTATTTCCGGAATCGAAATTCCGGCATTAAGATAATTTACCGAAGTGTATATCGTACAGGGAGAGTATAAAAGATTTGCTATTACGGCGGCGGTGCCGCAGGGTAATGAATAGCGCGGAGTAGTATTTACATTAATATTATAATCGCTGCATGGCTGTTCTGTTAAAACGCCTGAAACTTTAACCGGTTTATTGCCGGATGATCTTAATTGTCGATTGTATGTTGATTCTGTATTAGTATATGATGAGGTTGCAGATATTAAACAAAATATGATCGTAAGAAAAATTGTAAAAACTACTTTCATTAAATCCCTGTTTGTTAATAATTATTATGCCTAAACACTTCGGTAAATGATTTTAATTCGAGACTGCATTTCAAGGTATATATATAAAAAAAGAGACGGGGAACGCCCCGTCTCTATATAAAATTATCACTACTTAATAAGAATCATCTTCCTTGCAAAGGTTTGATTTGATGAATTCAATTTGTAAATGTAAACGCCTGTCGGCAAATTAACCGCGTTAAAGCTTACACTGTGTTGACCTGCAGTTAAATTACCTTTAATTAGAGTAGCTACTTCCTGGCCCAATAAGTTGTAAACAATCAAACTAGTCATACCAGATTTTTGCAGGCTGAAATTAATTTGTGTTGATGGGTTGAACGGGTTAGGATAGTTTTGTGATAGTTCAAATTTTGCGGGAACATTATGAACGTTCTCTACAGCGGTAGGACCGTTGGTTGCCCAGCGCGGGTCGCCTATTGCTTTACCGTCTGTACCGTATGTTAGTAGAATTGATCCTTTAGGCAATGTGAAGTCTCCTTTTGTAGGATCAGCAAATTGAGGATCCATAGTGATGGTATCTTTTATTGTACCGCCATTCCAGGTTACTTTTCCAACTTGCCATAAGCATACATTGGATACGTTTTGCATAGTCGTATCGGTTAACATTTTAATGTTAATTACTGTTTTACTTGTGCTATTCTGATTCTGTATTATTGTATTTGTTACCGTCCATGGATTCAAGTTCGGACCTTTTTCCAGCAAAATTACTTCTCTCGGGTCTGTACCGCCAATGTTGTACCACGTAGTATGATCTATAAGTGCACCGGCAGTATGATTATACCAGCCGGATTCACCTGGGCCGGCAACTCTTAAACCGTAGCTGTTCATATCGTAAAAAGTAGAGTTTGTAACCTTGATATAATCGCAACCGGCAGTTTTCATATATGCAGAAGTGTATGTATTGTGGAAGATACAGTTATTAATCAATACCGTATCTACAACCATAATGCCTTTAAGAGTACTGTTCGAAGCGTCTATTACGTTACCAGTTAAATCGTGAACAAAACAATTATCGACACTTATTTTATGAACAAAACCTGAATCTGTAGTGGTGCCTACCGTTACTTGAACCAGATGATTTACAGTAGCAGCACCATTCTGGGTTCCGTCAAATTCAATACCGCTTAATGAGATAGAACCACTGTCGCCAATCATAAAAAAGTTGGGAACAGTAGTACCTCCGTCGCTCGCTAATACTTTAACAACTGCTTTTTGTGTGGCTGTTGGGTCTGCAAGTTCAATGGTTATAACTTTATGTAATGTACCGAGATTGAAAAGTGTAGATTCGGTATATTCCGCACCCGGCACTAACTGCAAAACATCGCCTGAGTTTGCAGCGGCAATTGCTGTCGATAATGTACCGTCTCCGGGGTTAACCAAAGTTTGTGAATAAATGTTTACTCCAGCCGCAAAAAATAAAAATGCAGCTAATAGTAGTAGTCTCCTCATATCTTACCTCCTTAAGTAATTTGCTATCTTACTTTCGTAAAACAGCGTTTATGATTAAGTATATTTTGGACAAATATGTTCCTGTTTAAGGTACATCTATTTAAGAAAACATATATTTAAATTGCTTCGCCACAGTGACTCACATGAACACGAGAAAGCATCACTACACTTATGATAATCAAGGATAGAAATTTTCTTTACGGCAAATTACTTTTCTTAATCATCTTTTTAGTAAGGATAAATTATCTTTCGAAGTTCATTAAATTGCGTTTCACTTAAACGATTACTTTATCCTTAACTAAATTCTAAAAAAAATCTACCAGAGTCAAGCTTCTCAACTATTTTTTATTTATCGAAATTCGGGTGTTCCTTTATCGTTAACTTTAACATTTACTTATATAAGTTATAAAATTATTTTTAAATAGCAAGTCATCTCTAAATGTATATTTCAACTTCTATACATCGCAGCACTGAAGCAGCATAAAATATTTTTTGTTTCATCTTTGCCTGCTTGTTTTATTTTAACTCAACAATATTGTTCACGCGTGTTATCTCATGTACCCGGTTTTCAGGATCAATCAGCACACTTAGCCCGGCTGTATTTATTCCGTTGGGAATTGACAGTTCTACTTCGGTTGTCTTCGGCAGTAAGTCATCGGGCGCTTTAAGTGAAGGAATATCCGATTCGGAAATTATTTTCCCGCTCGAATCTATTAAAGCGATTTTTGCCGGCGCTGATTCAACTGCCCCTAAATTATGCACGGTTACTTTTACATTGTCCCCGCTTATTTTAATGTCATGTTTACCTGCTGCCAGGTCGGGAAGTTCCGTATAATCCTTTCCCTTCTTGATTAATTTTAAAGTTATAAAAGTACTCTTGTGTGGTTGGAACGAAAAATTTACTGTATCCGAAAGTCCGAACTTTACTTCTCTTTTATTCAGTTCCATATCCGGCTTATCATCACCGTTGGAATCAAGTGTTTCCTTAACTTCCCACGTTCCGGGCAGAATATCCCAACCTTTCATAGAAGCCTGTATTGTTTTATCATCAAGGTTGTATACCTCAATGTGTAGTTCTGAAGGTGTTGCATAGTTTATTAAGATGGCCGCGCTTTCACCCGTAGCAGGTGCGTTAAACCTCCAGCTAACGTTATTACCGGGAAAGATATCGTTTCTGGAAAGAGCGACTCCGCCCAATCTTGACCGCTGCAATTCTCTTTCAGCTACATATACTCTGTCAATCCACGGGCTTCCTTCGGTATCGTAATATTCTCTTAATGCATCGCCTTCAATTTGATGTGCATAATAATCTTCCAGGTATTTTTTGTTACCGGTTAATTGCCAGGCAATATGATCTAATATGTCGGCGTTTGGATTCTGTTTCTCCATCTCCATCAGTTTTTTGCCGAAAGTGTTCCTAATGTTAAGCATATCTAAACCGTCGTTGGTAATTGCGCCCAAAATCTTCGGGCCGATATCAAGAATTGGTTTTAAATATTTTTCATCACCTGTCCATCGCCAGGCTGCCCAGAATAAATGAACGGCAGATACATATTGTGTAACGTTAGAGAATGCGTTAAAGCCTAATTGCGTCGGGGCCGTATGCCCCATTGGTGAAGGCCTGCTTTGATCGGTGTCGTAATTGATCTCAACGTCAACAAGAGTTTTGCCTTCGGGGCTTTTTCTCGAGTGCGCCAGTAAACTGTTAACAACATTAATAACCAATTTTCTGGCTGCCGGGTTTCCGTAAAATTGTCCCAGATAAACCGCCGGCTCAAGGTTAAGATATATTGGCGCCGACGACCATAACCAAACACCTTCCTGCGCAACGGCATTTGCGCCGAAATAATTTGATCTGAAATGATAATGGCCTGCTTTGTTAACACCGATGGCTTTTTCTTCAAGGCCCCGAACTGTTTCCATCAATCGTTCAACGTTGCGTGGGTCGCCGAAGTCCAGCAAGTTTACTTGCCCCATAACATTGGTGCCTTCTTCATAAGAATGCAGGCCGTCTGCCTGTATTGTATTCAACCCGTTGGTACGCATGCCGTTATTAAAAATAGCTTCCATTAAATTGTATGATGAAGCGGCAACCTTGTCCGGTATGCATCCCATAAACGCTAAACCTGGCCATGAATTTCCAAGGTCGCTGTCATCCGAAAGCCCGCCTCCAAGTTCGCCGTCGCTTATCTGCCTGTTATCGATATACCATTCAACTATTTTTTTATATCCATCAATATCTTTAATTTGTCTGAACGCCCAGAGAGGAATTCCTTTAGGAGGTACAGGCTGTGTAAACTGGGGCTGCGGCTGTTCCGGGTTTGCGAGCGCCCAGTATTGCCTTGCAAGTTTATTTTCAGGATCAACACGCAATAAATCGGTTATATCTTTTTCAAACCTATCGTATCTGGTAAACCTTCTGTCGTTGGGGTGTTCTTCAACTATGAATGCAAAGTTATCTTTAACCTGCGTCCATCTGTCGTTTATATCTTCTTTAAGCGCATCCTGCCGCTGTTTAAAAATTAATTTTATCTTCGCGCCCTCAAGCATCGAAGGAAAAAAATCTGAACCGGATGCGGCAATGGTTATGTAAATAGATTTGTTATTGGGTAATATCCTGTCTCTCAAATCCAACCAGAGAGTTCTCGGCTCGTTAGGTTTTACGGAGAAAGAAAAATCGAGCATATCTCTTATCAGGCATAAAGGATCTTTTACCTGTATGTTCATCGGAAAATAATTTCCCGCAGTCGGTTTTACATTTAACGCCGGCAGCTCAATCAAAATACCGTCCAGTCCGGCGTTCATATTTTCCCATGAATACGAGAAGCCGTGTATTTCACTGCCAACCGCGTTGGTTCCTTCCGGCATTGATACATTTCTAAAACCGCACGGTATTATTATGTGAATCAGCGGTAAAGCGTCCTTGGTGTTTTCTTTATTTTTTTCT
>DAIERC010000287.1 GCA_027347125.1 Ignavibacteriales bacterium | reverse complement strand
AAATATCTTGCCGATAGATACGGAATTACAAGCGGAGTTTTGCCGGTGGAACTTACAACATTTTCTGCAAACAATGTTGAAGGAAAAGTAGAATTAAATTGGACGACAGCAACGGAAGTGAACAACTATGGCTTTGAGATTCAGAGATCAGAAGACAGTGGTCAGAAGCCAGATGCCGGTCAATCGTCAATCGCAAATAGTCAATGGTCGAAGATAGGGTTCGTCAAGGGCAGCGGTAATTCCAATTCACCCAAAAGTTATTCATTCACAGACGCAACACCGCCAAGCGGAAAAGTTCAGTACCGTTTGAAGCAAATAGATAATGACGGCAGCTATAAATATTCAAACACTGTAGAGGCTTCATTTATGAAGCCTTCAGAATTTTCTTTAAGCCAGAACTACCCAAACCCGTTTAACCCAACAACAACGATACAATATGCACTGCCAAAGCAGAGTAAAGTAGAATTGAAAGTATATAATATATTAGGAGAAGAAGTAGCCACGCTTGTAAACGGACAAATGTCTGCCGGATATCATCAGGTCGTGTTTAATGCAGGCAATCTCGCAAGCGGAATTTATTTTTATAGAATAAGTGCAGGCAAATTTAACGAAATTAAAAAGCTTGTGTTATTAAAATAGAATAAAATTGAAAAATATCTAAAAGAAAAACTTCAAGGATAACACACAACTAAGGTTATAAAAACATTATATGGAAATTAAACCCTTAAACTTTTCCATACCTTTTTTTGTTAGATAAGGAATGTACAGGCTGAATACAACCTTTGCATAATTTTCTGCCTGCCCGTGGTCAGAAGTGTCTTCCAGTACCGCATGGTTTGCAAGCCATGCATTGCTGATTATAAGAATTGCCTTGATTAATCTTTCGTAAACTATTTCAGGAATATCTTTCCGCATAATGCCTGCAGCTTGCAACGAATGGAAAAAAAAGAAAAGCTGTTCTTTTCTTTTGGTCATTATAGTCCGGTATGTATTGCGGATAAATTTATCCTTGCGCGTAATGCTGGCAAAATCGAGTAAAATAAACCTGTATTTTTCCAACACAGTAAATACCGTTTGGGCCCGTTGATAAACCTCCGCTGGTAAAATAATTCCCTGCGGATTGGTTGCACCGGCCATTATTGCATTAAGTTCTTCAGCCATTTTAAGGAATAACGCTCTTACAATATCCTTTGTCGAATGGAAATGATAGCCGAGATTTCCGTGGCTTATCTTTATTTTTGCCGCTATATGCCTTATTGTAACGGTATCTGACCCCTTTGAGTTATACAGTGCTAAAGCAGCTTCAAGAATTTTTTCTTGTGTTGTCATTGAAGAATAGTTCCTATTTATTAAGACATTGCTTATAAAATATTTTCACTAATTTACAGAATTCATCATCTAAATTCATTTTGCGGCGTAGTAAATTTTTAAGCAAACAAGAAATAACAAACAGAGTATTGATAGTGCTGGTAAAATGAAGGAAGGAATTACTTATAACAATAATGCGTATGTACTCCTGCCTCAGTATTAGAAGAATAAACTTAGTTGAATATTTATTCCGCATAATAGTTTAAAATCTCTTATGAACTATTACTAATGTGTGAAGTAAATCATTTTTAAAATTTATCTTAAGAAATAACTTGACAAATATTAACCGATAGTTTATTTTGTATTCCAATTAAAAACAAGTATGTATAACACGACGAAAAATATTACCCTTGAATTAGCCGCTGTTCAAAACAGCAGAGGCAGTCGTGTTATTGTGAACAATTCAAGTATTATCCTTTCTTTAGATATCATTCTAGGGATTTCGATTATTATTAGCGTGCTAGGAATTATCATTCTAGGCTAAGCATAATAGTCAATCCCAATTCAAAAAAACATAAATGATAGAAAGAAAAAAGAATCGGGATTGACCGGATCCTAAAAATTTATATCTGAAGATTATTTTTTGTAATTTTTCAGAGGCGATTTTGAAATTTGTTTCTAAAAAATCCGGCTATCAAAAAACTTCCACAAGAAGTGGTATAGTCAATACTGCTCTCACCAAAAGTGCTGTAGTAAATAATCTACGTCTCGTCAGATGCTATTATAACAATGCCGTAATTACCGGCATACAAATTATTATTCTAAATATTTACGTGCTAATTCTAATTAGCATTTAAATCGGGATTAACAATAACACCCGGCTTTTGTTAATCATGATTTAAATGCAAAGCTTTTTAAAGAAGCTAAAATCTTTGCCGGGTGCGTATAGATAGATATAAAAATAATTGAATTGATTAAAAGTAATAATAAAATATAATTAGTATTACAAGAAGATAGAAAGGGTTGTATATGAGAACCTCCAAGCAAATGTTGTCGGGGGCAGAAATATTTTTCGAATGTTTAAAGAAAGAAAAAGTAGAATATGTATTCGGGTTTCCCGGCGGCGCTGTGCTAAAGCTATATGAAAAACTATACGATGTAGATCATCTTCAGCATATACTTGTTAGGCACGAGCAGGGTGCCGCACATATGGCTGAAGGATATGCTAAAGCAACAGGCAAAGTGGGGGTGGTGCTGGTTACTTCAGGGCCAGGCGCTACTAATACGGTTACGGGCATTGCCGATGCATACATGGATTCTGTACCGATAGTTGTTTTCACCGGCCAGGTTGCAACTCATCTTATAGGCAACGATGCTTTCCAGGAGGCCGATATTGTGGGCATAACCAGGCCTATTACAAAACATAATTTTCTTGTAAGAGATGTGAATGAATTAGCTACAATAATCAAAAAGGCTTTCTTTATCGCTTCAACAGGAAGGCCAGGGCCGGTTTTGGTTGATCTTCCAAAAGATGTTATCAACTCTGTATGCGAATTTGAATATCCCGAAAAAATAGAAATGCGCGGATATAAACCTACTTTTCTCGGTCATCAGAACCAGATAAAAAAAGCCGCAGAAATTTTAAAACAAGCCAAGAGGCCTTTGCTTTATGTTGGCGGCGGAGTTATAATGTCCGGCGGGCATAGGGAGTTAAAGCTTCTTGTAAAAGAAAACAATCTTCCTGTAACAATGACTTTGCAGGGATTGGGCGCTTTTCCCATGAACGAGCCGCAGTCGCTCGGAATGCTCGGAATGCACGGAACATACTGGGCTAACCAGGCTGTAAATAACTGCGATGTACTTATTTCACTGGGTGCACGATTTGATGACCGTGTAACCGGTAAGGTTGACTCATTTGCAACCGGCGCTTATAAAATTCATGTTGATATAGATCCTACCTGCATCGATAAAAATATTATAGTCGATCTCCCGATTGTGGGCGATGTTAAACATGTGCTTGCGGAACTTGCCTCCGAAATGAACGAACCGATGGATTTAAGCGACTGGTGGAAACAGATTGAAGCCTGGAAAGAAGAATGTCCTTTAACATATGAAAAAGAAGACGGCAAGTTGAGAACGCAATTTGTACTGGAAAAAATTTATGAAAAGACAAAAGGCGAGGCCGTTATAGTTTCGGATGTAGGTCAGCACCAGATGTGGGTTGCGCAGTATTATAAATTCAATCATCCACGTTCCCATTTAACCAGCGGCGGGCTGGGAACAATGGGCTTCTCGCTTCCGGCTGCCATTGGCGCGGCTTTCGGAGTTAAAGACCGACCGATTGTTTCAATTTCCGGAGACGGCGGATTCCAGATGAATATTCAGGAACTTGTAACTGCAGTTTATAATAAACTGCCGATAAAATTTATCATCATAAACAACAGCTTTCTAGGTATGGTAAGACAGTGGCAGGAATTATTCCATGCCGAAAAGTACAGCTTTACCGACCTTTCGGAAAGTAACCCGGACTTCAAAAAAGTTGGCGAAGCGTTCGGACTAAAATCATACTCTACAAACTCGCCAAGCGATGTAGAGGAGATACTGGACGAGGCGTTTGCTTATAACGAAGGCCCGATATTAATAGAATTTAAAGTTGTAAAAGAAGAAATGGTTTTTCCAATCATTCCTTCGGGAGCAACTGTAAAAGAAATGATGACCAAACGTTTAGACCCAAAGGAGATGGTTTAATTTATGAAGCACACAATTTCAGTTCTAGTAGAAAATAGATTCGGAGCCTTTAACCGTGTTGCCACAATGTTTAGCGGCAAAGGTTTTAATATTCACAGTATTTCCATAGGAGAAACCGAAACCCCGGAAGTATCCAGGATGACCATCGTAACCGAGGGAGACGATAATATCATTGAGCAGATAGTAAAACAGCTTAACCGCTTGATTGATACTATTAAAGTTATCGACCTGACAGGCCAAACAAGAATTGAAAGAGAACTCGCTTTGATTACGGTTTTCTACCAGAAAGGTACCAGGGCCGAGATAACAAACATTTGCGAAATATTCAGAGGCAAAGTTGTAGATATTAATAATAAAACGCTGACGCTAGAAATTACCGGCCCGCCGGATAAAATAGACGCGGTTGTAAACGTGCTTGAGCCTTACGGCATAAAAGAAATGGCGCGTTCAGGTACTGTTGCCCTCAAAAGAGGCGAACAGTTAAAGATAGAAAAAAATCCAGTAACTCAATAATCAAAAGGAAAAAGAGAAATGAAAGTTTATTATGAAGGTGATGCATCACTAGATTATTTATCAGGTAAAAAAATTACTGTGTTAGGATTCGGTAGCCAGGGTCATGCTCATGCGTTGAATCTAAAGGAAAGCGGACAAAATGTGTGCGTTGGTCTTCGCCCCAAAAGCGATAGATGGGCAAAAGCGGAAGCTGCGGGTTTAACCGTTAAATCAGTTCCTGATGCTGCCGAATGGGCAGACGTGATAATGGTTCTTTTACCAGACCAGAATCAAAAATCGGTTTATGATAAAGATATCGCTCCGCATCTTAAGCCCGGTAATACGCTGGCATTTGCGCACGGGTTTAATATTCACTTTAAACAAATAGTTCCTCCTAAAGATGTGGATGTTATAATGATCGCTCCTAAAAGTCCGGGTCATCTTGTAAGACGTACATATCTTGAAGGCGCCGGAGTACCATGTTTAATTGCAGTGCATCAGGATGCATCCGGTAAAGCAAAAGAAACCGCGCTTGCCTGGGCAAAAGGCATCGGCGGAACAAAAGCAGGTGTAATTGAAACAAATTTTAAAGACGAAACAGAAACAGATTTATTCGGTGAGCAGGCCGTTCTTTGCGGCGGTTCGGCTGAATTAATTAAAGCCGGGTTTGACACGCTTGTTGAAGCCGGTTATCCGCCGGAACTTGCTTACTTTGAGTGTATGCACGAAATGAAATTGATTGTTGACCTTTATTATGAAGGAGGATTAACAAGAATGAATTATTCCGTTAGCGATACAGCCGAGTACGGCGGAATGACAAGAGGAAGCAGGTTGATTACCGGAGAGACGCGTAAAGAAATGAAAAAAATCCTCGGCGAAATTCAATCAGGCCAATTCGCAAAAGAATGGCTCGATGAATACAATGCCGGCCAGCCGCTGATGAATAAACTGAGAAAAGAAAACAGTGAGCACACAATTGAAAAAGTAGGGAGCAAGCTAAGAGAAATGATGAGCTGGTTGTTCAAGAAAAACAAAAAAGAAGAGGTCGGTGTATGAATTTGAAGATAGCTCTTTTACCGGGCGACGGCATAGGCCCCGAGGTGGTTAACGCCGCGGTAGAAGTTATGAAAATTGCTGCGGAAAAATTTAATACTACATTAACATTGAATGAGTACCTTGTAGGCGGTTGTTCATACGATAAATTCGGAACACCTTTAACCGAAGAAACTTTAAGTGCTTGCTATGATTCTGACGCAGTGCTTCTCGGGGCGGTTGGAGGGACGAAGTGGGAAAACCTTTCGCAAAATTTAAAGCCTGAAGCCGCGTTACTTAAATTAAGAAAAGCATTAGGACTTTATAACAACATCCGCCCTGCTAAAGTTTACTCGGCGCTTCTTTCATCCTCTACATTGAAGCCTGAAGTGCTTGAAGGAACCGACATTATAATATTACGCGAATTAACCGGTGATGTTTACTTCGGCGAACCGCGCGGATATGACGATGAAAAAGGCTGGAACACAATGATCTATTACCGCGAGGAAGTTGTTAGAATGGCTCGTTACGCTTTTGAACTGGCAATGACAAGAGACAAGAGAGTTGTTTCGGTTGATAAAGCAAACGTGCTTGATTGCTCGCAGTTCTGGCGTAAGATTGTTCACGAAATTCACAAAGACTACCCTGAAGTTACACTAAGTGATATGTATGTAGACAACGCGGCAATGCAAATTGTGCGTAACCCGAAACAATTTGATATAATACTTACTCAAAATTTGTTCGGCGATATATTAAGCGATATTGCGGCAATGATTACAGGTAGTCTCGGTATGCTTCCTTCGGCAAGCCTGGGCAGCAAGTACGCGCTGTACGAACCGGTGCATGGAAGCGCACCAGATATTGCAGGGCAGGGAAAAGCTAACCCGCTCGCTACTATTTCATCTGTTGCGATGATGTTCTATCATTCGTTCAAGATGTATAAAGCGGCGGAATTAATCGAAGCGGCGATAAGTAAAACTCTCGACTCAGGTTACAGAACTGCCGATATTTATTCTCCCGGTTCGGTGCTGGTTTCAACCGCACAGATGAGAGACGCCGTTATCGATAATTTTAATAAAATTTATGATGAGCAAGTTGTTGGCGAAACTGCTCATCAATAAAAATTTGAAAGGCAAATAAAGTGGATAACAGAGTAATAATTTTTGATACTACATTAAGGGATGGGGAACAATCACCCGGCGCGTCTTTGAATGTGTATGAGAAATTAGAAATAGCTAGGCAGTTGGAAAAACTGGGTGTGGATGTTATAGAAGCAGGTTTTCCGGTTTCTTCACCTGCCCAGTTCGAAGCTGTACAACGCATTGCCGGTGAGGTTAATACCGTGATCGCCGGCTTAGCAAGAGCCAAAGAAGTGGATGTGAAAGCCGCTTATGACTCTCTTCGCGAAGCCAAACGATTTAGAATTCATACCTTCTCAAGCACATCGGATATTCACATACTCGGGAAATTCGGCGATGACAGATACGGAAAAACCCTGGAAGAAAAACGCAGAACGGTAATTAAGATGTCTCAAGATGCGGTGGCGTACGCAAAAACATTTACCGATGATGTCGAGTTCTCGGCTGAAGATGCCGGCCGTACCGACCTAGGATATCTTTCCGAAGTAATAGAAGCCGCAATTGAAGCCGGTGCCACAACGGTTAATATTCCCGATACTACCGGTTATACTTTCCCTTCCGAGTTCGGCGCAAAGATTGCCGAATTGCGAAAGCGCGTAAAAAATATTGATAAGGCTATTATAAGCGTGCATTGCCACGACGATCTTGGCCTTGCGGTTGCAAATTCTTTAAGCGGAATTGAAAACGGTGCGCGCCAGGTGGAAGGCACCATAAACGGAATCGGTGAACGTGCCGGTAACGCTTCACTTGAAGAAATAATTATGGCACTTAAAGTTAGAAAAGACCTGGTAAAATATTTTACTAATATTAAAACCGAAGAAATTTATAACGCAAGTAAAATGGTTTCTTCGTTTACCGGCATAATAGTTCAGCCTAACAAAGCCATTGTCGGTGAAAACGCGTTTGCTCATGAGTCCGGTATTCATCAAGACGGTATGCTGAAGAACAGGCAGACCTATGAAATAATGACTCCGGAAAGCGTAGGCGTACAAAAAACCAAAATTGTACTTGGGCGCCATTCCGGAAG
>DAIERC010000278.1 GCA_027347125.1 Ignavibacteriales bacterium | reverse complement strand
ATGACAGAATAATTACCTTATCACTGCCAACTTTTGGGTATAGCTTCGTACAATTTCGCCATTTTTGTATACAATTTTATAAAAATATATCCCATTTGCAACCAGGTCGCCGTCTTCATCCCTGCCGTCCCAAAGAATTTTATTAAAACCCATACTTAAATTTGATACCGGCACTTGTATGTCTTTTATTAATCTTCCTGCAACGGTATAAATTTTTATATACATTTCTTCGGGTATCGACTGCCCCGTCATTTCAAAAGTAATATAAGTATCGCTCTTAAAAGGATTGGGATAATTGTAAACATTTCGCAAACCGTAATCGTTATAAGTTAGAAACGAAACGTGAGTTGATAACGAATCAACGTAATCGCCGAATTGATTCTTCATCAATACATCAATGCTGTGGCTGCCGTCTTTTAATAAGGGATTTAAATTTATCTCAACTCCGTTTTTAGGCGAAGTGACAATTGAAAAATTTACATTCGGGTCTTGCAAGTTTACCGGTTGATTATCTAACAGAAGTATAAACCCGGCGGTGTCAATGGGCAAAGGGCTGTTAACCATCATCGAGACATTTATTTTAGGCCTTGAAGATACGATATCACCGCTTAGAATTTGTTTCCCGTCAAATGTAATTGCAACATGAGGAATTGCGGTATCTCTAATAACATAAAAATTTTTTTGAAGTATATCGTTAAAAGTAAAAAGTTCGGGAGTATTTAAAGTTACCACGGCTTTTATTTTATTCAGCTTAAAGATGTCGCTGGTGCTAAGAGTAGTATTAATTTCGGTTGATGAATCTGGCGATAACGAAATGCTTTGATTATAAAATTCCGACGAAGCGTCGTTCAAATATAATTTAAGTTTTATGCTGTCCGCCGGGACGTCACCAAGGTTTCGAACTCTTAAAGAAATGCCGACAGGTATTGTCTTAATAACCGTGTCGGGATTGATAACAAATTGTGTGTTGTCTAAAGCTATTTCGGGCAGAGGGCTATAATAAACCGCCAGCGATTGCAGTTTCATCGGGTTTATAATATTAAAAGTAGAATCGGATAAGTGAAACTCCAGTTTCAAATAATTATATGTTTCAGGGTTTATGTTGTTTATATCGTAACGGCTGAAAACATTCGTGCTCAGGGTGTCCCAATTTTTTGTGGTTGTGTTTTGCCCGAAAAGGTAAGCGCGATAATTGGACAATTGCTCCGAAGTTTGAACGTAATAATTTATTTTTGTCCATGAAGCCGCCGGGCCAATAACAACCGAAGTAGCCGTGCCGTTGGCATCAAGATATTTTCCGGTAAACACGGAAATTTTAGGAGGCCAATTTTTATTATCGTCCCTAAAAACCGAGGCGTAAACGCGGTTGTGGCTCCAGTCGTAAGCCCACGCGTAATAGCTCTGGAACGGTATATTGGTAAGCCATTCCTCTTCGAACACTCCGTCTGACGTACGTATTCGCCTCATAAAACCGCTTGAGTAATATTCATAAGGGTAAACATAACCATCCGCCGCAAAGAATCCGGTAAACCCGTTATAACTTGTTCCGGTTAATTGTAAATCTGGTTTTACCAAAGTCCAGCTTCTTGCCGGGTCAAGAATCCTTAGAGTATATTTGTTTTCGCCCAGTGAATCTTTCACAGCTAAATTGTACACATACTGGCTGTCGGCGGTAATATAAAAAGATCCGTCGCCAACTCTCGCGTCATCCCATCTAATAAATCCGGCATTAATTATAACGCTTGAGGTATCGCCGGTAGATCTGTTAACCCGCAACAACCTGTTTGCTTCACCGGTTGCAACATAAATATAACCGTCGCTGTAATAAAACATCGAATTTTTTATCGGCGCGAAAAATTTTGGCAAAGCTCCGTAATAACTTCCTTTTATTGTTCCGTTGTTGCCGGTTCCGATCTTATAAATTTTAGTATTGCCGTCCACATTATTTCTTAAAGCGTAATAATAAATATTTCCGAAATACAGATAGGTACCGTCGGAAGTAAGAGCGGTCATGCCTACGGTATCAAAAACCGTTGTGTTTATTTTCCAATCTTCCAAAAAAGTTTTGCTTGAAGGACGGGGCGAATGATAATTAGTATTAAGCACCAAACCGGAGTCGGTAGAATTTAAATTATCTGTATCGAAAAGCTCAAGTTGTTTGCCGGATACAAAATAGCCCGGTTGTTTAATTGTAAGAGTTTGGAAAGTTCTTACCTGGCTCCATTTGCTGGAATCGGTGCCGTCGTAAATTCGTGTCCGCCAAAAATAAATTCCGGCTTTAAGTGCGGGTGAATTCCATTTAATCAAACCGTCACTTTGGCTTAGCGGCGGAGAAGAAATAGGAGAAGCGAACGATATGCTTGTATCTATCTGGATATAATACGTAAGCGGATGACTTAAATAAGCGCCTATGTCTGCAATTTTAAATTCAACATTACTGCTGTCGGTTGTAAAACCATCAACCGGCGCAATAACGCTCGGCTCGGTTAAATTATAAACCG
>DAIERC010000332.1 GCA_027347125.1 Ignavibacteriales bacterium | reverse complement strand
TCTTTTAATTGTATGGTCTATTTACCGAAAAAATAAATTTTGATAATATCTATGCAAATAAAATATGTTTCCGGACCTTGTATCTCGTATGTGTCCCCGATGCTAAGAAATAGTGTCGCCGTAAATGAATTATTATAACTTAATTATTTTATTTTTTAAATGCACCTTTTCCCCGTGTAAACGGTACTCTCTTATTTCTTAGGGTATATCGTAATTTAGGAAGGTGAAAATATTAACAAGGAAACGGATTGTTTTATCCGTTTCCTTGCTATGTGGTTAAATTATTATTTGGGCAAACTGCAAAAATAAACTCGGTTTATTTTCTTAGCAATTTTTCCTTTTAAGTTCTGCTACTTAAGACCGCGGTTCTTTAGCATCGGCTCTATTCGCGGATCATGCCCGGCGAATGCGCGGAACATCTTACCGTAATCTTCTGTGGCTCCGCGCGAAAGTATCATCTTCCTAAAACGGTCGCCGTTCTCGCGGGTTAATCCGCCGTGATTCATAAACCAGTCGAATGCGTCATCATCTAACATCTCAGACCATAGATAAGCATAATAACCGGCGGCATATCCGTTTCCCCAGATGTGCATAAAATAACTCGACCTGTAACGCGGAGGTACCTGCGGAATATATAAATTATCTTTCTTCAGGCTGGCAGTTTCAAATTCATCCGCGTTTTGTTCCGGCGCGCTTGCAGGCAGTGTATGCCATGCCATATCAAGATCAGCGGCTTCCAGCAGTTCGGTAAAATCATAACCCTGGTTAAAATTGTTTGCCTTTTTAATTTTATCAACCAATTCTTGAGGTATGGGTTTCCCTGTTTTGTAGTTTAATGCGTAATGTTCCAGCACCTTTGGATAAAGAGCCCAGTGCTCGTTAAATTGGGAAGGGAATTCTACAAAGTCGCGCGGCACGCTTGTTCCGGAAAGGCTTGGATATTCCTGGCTTGCAAATATTCCGTGCAAAGCATGGCCGAATTCATGAAACATGGTTGTTACATCGTCAAAGCTTAACAAAGCAGGCTGCCCCGGCGCAGGTTTGGTAAAGTTGGTAACATTGTAAACCACCGGTTTTGTACCAAGCAGTTTTGACTGCTGCACCATGTTGTCCATCCAGGCACCACCCGACTTATTATCGCGTTTAAAATAATCTGCGTAAAAAAGTGCAAGCGGCGAACCGTCTTTATCAAACACTTCAAAAACACGAACATCTTTCTGGTAAACGGGAATGTTGTGAAGCTCCTTAAATGTTAGTCCGTATAGTTCGTGAGCTTCGTAGAAAATTCCTTTCTGAAGTACGTTATCAAGCACAAAGTAAGGTTTAACTTGAGAATCATCCAGGTTAAAGCGAGCCTTACGCAATTTCTCGGCATAATAACTCCAGTCCCATGGTTCAAGCTTAAAATCTTTACCGGATTTATTAATAAATGTCTGAATATCCGCGGCTTCTTTTTGTTCATTGGCAACTGTAGCAGGAGCAAGTCCGGTTAGGAATTTTTCCACAGCCTCAGGCGTTTTAGCCATTTGATCTTGAAGCCTCCAGGCGGCATAATTGGAAAATCCTAATAGCTTTGCTTTCTCTGCACGTATTTTTGCAATGCGCTCTATATCGGAACGGGTATCATTTGCGTCATTACGTTCTGTACGGTTCCATGAATTTTCAAATAGTTTTTTACGGGTTTCCCTGTTCTCAAGAGATTGAAGATCAGGCTGCTGCGTTGTATTCTGCAATGAGATAAGCCATTTTCCTGAAAGTCCCCGTGCCGATGCCGATTGAGACGCCGCATCAAGATCCGCGGCCGAAAGTCCTTCTAATTCTGATTTGTCGCTAACAACCAGCGCGCCGGCTTTAGTGCCTGCCAATAGTTTGTTAACAAATTTGGCTATTAGCGTCGCTTCTTCTTCATTCATTTTTTTCAGTTTGGTCTTGTCTTCTGCGGATAGATTTGCGCCGGCGTGTACAAACTGATTGTAATAGTATAAAACAAGTTTTTGAGATTCATGGTCGAGTTTTAGCCTGCTGCGTTTTTCATAAATCGATTTAACTCTTTCAAACAATTTTGTATTCAGGAAAATCGCATCGCTGTGGGCGGCAAGCTTTGGCGCTTCTTCCTCCTGCACCTTTTGCAATAATGAGTCCGTATTGGCGCCTGTTACCGCGTTAAATACCAATGAAACTCGTGTTAATAACTGACCGCTTTTTTCCAGGGCAACAAGTGTGTTTTCAAATGTAGGCGGAGCAGGGTTATCTGCAATTTTTTTTATCTCGACAAGCTGCTGTTTCATTCCTTCCTCAATAGCCGGTTTGAAATCACTGTCTTTAATCTTATCAAACGGCGGAGCCTGGAAGGGAAGAGTGCTGGGTGTAAAAAATGGGTTATTATGGTTAGTCGCCAAAGTGTCTCCCTGTGTATTATTTGTTGCTGCCGTTATAAATGATACAACGCCAAACGACAGTATGCCGATAAGAGTTTTGTTAAAAATTCGGATCATATTAAATATTCCTCGTATTGGTTTAACTTAAGGGCCTGCATGAGCAAATACCAGATGGTGAAATGACCGGACCAATCATATCCGGCATTTTTGTGGCGAATGAACTTTTTGTTTCGATTATCGAAGCGGAGTCACTACCCGGACTTCATCAAGCCTTTTTATCATTATCTAAAATATAATAATAATTTTGCATTGGGCAATATTTATGCATAATTATGTGAGCTTTGCAATTCGTGAAAAATATTTAACGCAAATTTCTTAACGATATTTAAAAGGTAAGAAATATATCTCTAAATTTCTTGGCTGCAATAACATTAGACCGATGTACGGTTCATCGCTATTGTTATCGCAATTAAACTCCATAAGCAACAACATACTTATAAATATTATCTTTAATAACTTTCTCATAGATGTTTTTTACCTACTTAATATTTTTTCTTTAATTAACTTCTTAAACTTGTGGTAATCGGATATCGACACGAATAATACAAAACCGATTTTTGCCGGTTATTTCAACGTGTAGGATTTTATTCAGATATGATCCCCATAGATTTGTCCCCGTATTTAATTTTACTTAGTACCAATATAAAAAAATAATCCCCCTTTTTGCAATCATAACTTTCGGGGTCACTGGTTTAGACCTTGAAGTTATACTTACATAAAATAAGCTGCTTCGAAGATCTTAGAGCTATGATCTTCGGGGCTTGATCTGGTTGAAAATTATCTCAACTCAACGGTTGTATAGTACAAGATAACCGCACGCCTATTAACAAACACGGTTATTTGATCATGCTTATTTTAGCAATACCATCTTCTTTATACTGGTATATGATCCGGTTTTTAATTTATAAATGTAAATACCGCTCGCAAGGTTCTTAGCATCGAATTGATAGTTGTACTTGCCCGCGTTTAATTCATCATTTACCAGTGTTGTTATAAGTTGACCAAGAATATTATAAACATTTAATTCAACACGACTCTTCTTATTTAAATTAAAAGAAATATTTGTTGAGGGATTAAACGGGTTGGGGTAATTAGCGTATAATTGGATTGATGCCGGAACAGCATTGTTGTTGCCCGCTAAAACGCCGGTTACTTTATCGCCAACCTGATTTGCTGGCGCGGTGCCTTTATTATAATAATACCAAGATGAGCCTGAAGCATAATATGTTTTGCCGTACGCGTCGTAAATTTTTGCGTTGAAAGAAATATCCGGATTTGTTGTAAAACGTGAGTGCATTTCTATGCCGAAAACATTTTCACCCTCTATTAACAGGTCAAGTCCGTTGTGAACAGGAAACAATATGGATTTATTTATTGCCGAATCGCTTAATGCGTATGCGTCAAAAGTTATATCCGCGCCGGGCACCATATTTATTCTGTTTATTTCAGTGCCGTTTAAATAAAGAACAGCGCCGTCGTGGCCGTTAATAAGCACTCTAAGGTCGGTTATGTTTTTAACATTTTGCATCGATATCGATTGCCTGAAATAAACAGTTGAACCGGCGGCAATATTAGTGGCGTTGGTTCCGGCGTTATCATTGCCGAGCGGGGCATTTCCGGTTTGCCATCCTGTAAGGTCATAACCGGGCGAACTCCAGGTTAACAGTTGCTTTGTTGTGTCTACATTCAAAGTAATTACGGCGGACGAATCCATGACGTTGCCGTTTACGTCCATCGCTCTTAAGTAATAGGTGTATTGTTTGCCTTGCTGCAGGTTTAGAGTAACCGAGTGAACAAGATTGCCCGTTGTTGTAAATTCATTTTCCATTTGATTGTAAGACTTATCCTGGGTACTGTATTTAACCGTAGCGTAAGAATCTGTTTCTACTGTTAATGCGTATGATGCGGAAGAAACAATTACAGGTGATGCGGGTAAACTTGTAAATACGGGCGGCGCGGTATCTTTGTACGGAACCCATGCGTTAATTGTATCGAGTACCGATATTATTTGATCCGCAATTTGCTGATGCGCTGCAAGGTTGGGATGTCCGTTGTTAACATACTCGCCGTTGTAATATGGAAAATAAGTATAATAAACGTTGTTGTTTCCTTTAGCGTTTTCTTCGGAAACAACTTGAGACACCTGTGTTTTAAGCCAATCCAAACCATTTGGAGCAACACAAAGAATTTTAACGCCGGGGTATTCGTCCATAATGGTAGAAATAAATTGGTGGTATCTTGTTTTGTATAAATCCGCGTCATACTGCGGAATGGGACCTGAATAACCGCCCCACCCGTTATAGTCATTTAGGCCGAGACATATAACAACCACGTTTGGTGTCCATTGTGAAAAATTCCATTTGGGTGTTGCGTTATATACTAACGTTCTGTCAAACATATTCGGCAGGTTATTACTGTAATTGCCTAGGTAATCAACTACCAGGCCGAAACCGCCGCGCCCTAAAATGCTATACTGTGCGTTGTAGTGCCTGGCTGCAATAGAACCGAACCCCAGGTAATTATTAGTTAATGAATCGCTGGGTGCCGCACCTTCTTGCGTCCATTCGTTACCTGAGGCAACCGTGTACGAGTCGCCGACGAACTCAATTTTTCTTGAAGGTTTTGCAGGCGGAGGTAAAAGAGTTTT
>DAIERC010000331.1 GCA_027347125.1 Ignavibacteriales bacterium | reverse complement strand
AAGCGGTAATGTTCCCATTATATTATAACCAATTCTCCTACCAATGCACCGGCTTTCTTTAATGCCTGGAATATCGAAATAATATCTTGCGGCGAAACTTTAAGCGAATTTAATGCTGCCGCCACTTGCTGTACCGTTGAGGCGCCTTGTATTGCAACCGTGTTGGTTGAATCCTGAGATACATAAGGCACCATATTATTAAACACCTGCGTGGTGCCGTTTGAAAAAGCTCCCGGCTGCGATATAATAGGATACGATCTGATTGTAATATTCAAACTTCCGTGCGTAATTGTTGCCGGTAAAATTTTAACGTTGCTTCCGGCAACCACGGTACCTGTTCTTTCATCAAGAACAACTTTTGCAATTTCATCTTTCTGAACGGTTATGCTCTCAAGGTCAGCAAGAAAGCTGATTAAATTTTTCTGCCTGTCGCTGGGAACCTTAACAACTATTTCTCCTTCATCTTTAGAAAGAGCAACATCGTTTCCGAATTTTTGGTTAATGGCATTGGCAACATTATTAGATGTTGTAATATCCGGCTCGCGAAGGTAAACATTAACTACACTATTCTGAGCAGGAGTAGTATCCAGCGGTGCTTGCAAAACCCCGCCCATCGGTACCCTGCCGGCTAGCGTATGGTTTTTCGCAATCCTATTTCCGGTTGGAGTTCTAATATCGTAACCGCCCACTGAAAGAGGCCCCTGTGCATAGCCGTAAACTTTTCCGGTCATGCTAGATAACGGCGTCATCAATAAAGTACCGCCGGACAAACTGGAAGCATCACCCATCGAAGAAACCGTAACATCAAAATTGGCCCCAGGTTTTAATCCGGAATTTAATGTTGTTGTTACCATTACCGCGGCAACATTTCTGGTTCTTAAATTGTTCTGGCTTACGGTAATTCCGAAACGTTTAAGCATGCTTGTGATTGATTGAATTGTAAATGTTGATTGCTGCGTATCTCCGGTACCGGCAAGCCCTACAACCAAACCGTATCCGATAATCTGTTCTGAGCCTTCGCCTGTAATATAAGCGATGTCCTTAATTCTTTGCCCGAAGCCAAGTGTGCTTACAAATATCAGCATTACAGATAAAAGGAATAACTTTTTCATAAATTACCTAGAAAATCCAATGGAAAAATTTTGTTAACCAGCCGGGTGATTGTACGCTGTTTATCATTCCGTCACCTTTAAATACTATTTCGGCCGAGGCTATACTAGAAGACATAACCGAGTTATCGGCGCTGATGTCCGAAGCTCTTACAATACCTTTAATAAATACCGTTTGGTCTTCACCGTTGATAGAGATTTTCCGGTTACCTTCTATAAGAAGGTTCCCGTTTGGCAGAACGGAATCGACAGTAGCGCTTATTTTTGTATTTATCATGCCGGTAGTTTTTGTAGAACCCGAACCTTTAAAATCGTTGTTTGATCCGAGTGATACATCCACTCCGGTAGAAGGTGATGTTCCGGTTGCCATTTTTCCAGTGAGCCCCAAACCGCTTGTTCTACCAGCGCTTGTTTCAGCATCGTTTGATGCTTGAGAAGATTCAACCACGATAATGGTAATTGCATCGCCCACCCTGCTGGCTTTTTGATCGGAGAAGAGAGACGAGAATGAATTCTGCGTCATGTTTTGGGCAAATAAAATTCCGCTGTACATTATTATGCCGAGTATTATATATCTTTTCATAGTATTACTCAATTATTAATACGTTTTTAGAATCTATTATTTTAGCTTTGAATAATTTTTTATCCTTAGTTATTATTTGTATGATGTCCCCGCGCAGGCCTTCCTGCCTTGCTGTTGCCTCGGTTGACACATATACGCTGCCGCTGCTTACGCTTGCGTTTACCTGGTCGCCTACATTAATTATCGGTTTTGCTTCCACCGCTTCTTTAACAAGCACGTCGCCGGTTCTTAGGCTTACCTTACTTCTAAGTGTTTCAATTCCTTTTAAGGTTTTAACTGCGCTTCCTCTTACCTGCGTTACATCTACTTTTTCCAGTTGAAAATCGCCTGCAGTTAAAGTCTCTCTCGATTTAATCGGCTTAACGGCAACAAGTACTTCCTGAAATAATTTTAATCTTATTGTTATAAAAGTTTTGGTAACGCGATTATCATCCGTTACAACTTTTACCGGCACATACGCAAGGTTGCCGCTTACGTTTAGCTCATTGGTTTTTAGGATTGAAGCTTTTTTAAAATTTTCCGGCATCTCAACTATTTCATATTGAAATTCTTTGTAACCGGAAAAGTTCTTTTTTAAATATTCATCAAGCTCACTTTTTAAAGAGCCTCCGGTATGAGCAAAAATTGAAAACACCATGAATAAAACTGAAATCATTTTAATTAACTTTTCTTAAGGTTATTAGCCATTGTCATCATGTCCTGAACCGTTTGCACGGTTTTCGAGTTAATTTCATAAGCTCTTTGAGCTGTAATCATAGAAATCATTTCTTCAACAATATCAACGTTGGATGATTCCAGGTAACCTTGCTGAAGTTCGCCGAAACCATTTGCGCCGGGAGTGCCTATTATAGGCGTGCCGGAGGCGTCTGTTTGCGCGTAAAGGTTATCGCCAAGCGCGCTAAGCCCGCCCTGGTTCATGAACCTTGCCAGTTCTATGTTGCCGAGAACGTAGCTTCCGCCGCCTACTTGCTGAACCGTAACAGTACCGTCTTTACCTATTGTAACACCCAACGCGTTCTCATCAAGAGTTAATGAAGGCTCCAGTTCATAACCGCCGGAAGTAACTATTTTTCCTTCGGAGTTTACTTTAAATGAACCATCCCTGGTATAAGCAAAAGTGCCGTCCGGTTTTTTAACTTGAAAAAATCCGTCGCCCTGTATCGCAAGATCCAGTTGGTTGTTGGTTGCCGTAATATCGCCCTGTTTAAATACTTTTTCCGTTGAAGTAGGCTGCACGCCGTTGCCCACCTGAATTTCATTTGTCGCTTGGCCGGCAACACCCGGAGTAGATGAGTTAAGGGGATTAACTGCAACCTGCTGATACATTAAATCCTGGAATTCGGCTCTGTTCTTTTTAAAGCCGGTAGTATTAATGTTCGCAATATTGTTCGAAATTACTTCGATGTTTAATTCCTGCGCGTACATACCGGAAGCTGCTGTTCTTAAAGCTCGTGTTGACATATCATAACTCCTTTTTATACTTTCCCGATCTGGTTAGCCTCGTCGAGAGATTGATCTAAAAAATTTATCATCTTCTGAGCCGAACCGTACTCAGTATTAAGCTGTATCATTTCTTCCATCTCTTGAATCGGATTTACATTTGATTCTTCAAGATATCCCTGTTTTATATCGTAATCTTTTTCATCCGCCGCTATAAAACCGCCGTTGCCTGTGTTAAAATTTACGCCCGATGTTCTTACGGTTTGCTGCGCGTCCAGCGGCTGGGCAATCAAGAGGCTGTCTACAACATTGTCACCAACTTTTACTTGACCGTCTTTCGTGATTGTAAGCTGCTGGTTCTTGTCCATGTTGTAACTAAGTAAATTTATCGATCCGTTTTTACCGCGCACTTTATTACCGTTTGCGTCGGTAAGAAAACCGTCATCGGATATTTTAAAATTTCCGCCGCGAGTTAATTCATCGCCGTTGTTTGTTTGAACTACGAAAAATCCTTTACCGGATATCGCTAGGTCTAGCGGGTTTGAAGTTTCTGCCAAATCGCCCTGCTTGTAATCTGTTACATGCTCTATTTGCACGTCTCCCGCCTGGTTTAGAATTTCAGAAAAGGGAACTCCTCTTTTGTAGCCGGTTGTATTAATATTTGCAAGGTTATTGGCAACCGTTTCCAGGTTTTTCATTCTCGCGTCCAGTCCTATTGCGGCTACGTAAATACCTTTTACCATTTTTCGTTCCTTTCGTTTGTTCTTACAAACTCTATCACTTCGCTAACTATCGCGGATATTCTCCACGGTACTGAAAAGGTCTCATCAGAACTTTCAGAAATAAATAGAGACAAATCTTTTTTCTCGTCGTCTTTCAGGTCGATTAACTCTCCGTTGTTCATATTCGTGTAATTTGTCATTGCCGTTTTTCGTGTTTTAAATAGTTGCGTTTATTCTAACAAGTGAATCCGTTTTATGCCCGTTAATATTGTTCTTAAACATCACCTTAACCGGCAGGTCATATTTTATTTTAATACCGGCAGGCAATTCTTTTAACAGTGAATGGAGGTTTAATTTTTCCAGAAGCGTTTCGGGCAGATGTATATTACTGTTTTGCCCGTTCAAAATTAACTCGGCGTTTACAACCGTTTTATCTGTTTGCGAAAAATTAAAATTAACCGCGAATGTTTCGGCTATATTATTGCTTATTCTTTTTTTAATCTGGTATTGAACTAGTTCAAGTTCCGGGTTGTGGTTAAGAATAAAAAACTCCGGTGATATGTTCTTGCGTTTATAAAATTTCTTCTGGAACAGGTAGATAAGTAAAAGCGAGGAAATTTCGTTCAGGTTTTTATTGTTGCTTACAGCGCCGGTATTAAGCCAGTTGATTAAAGCGGAATCAATTGAAGAAAGCTTTTTATGTTTTTCAATTAAATTTTTTTTGTCCCCGTCGGCTTCTATTGTTACCGCTTCAAACAAGTCGTCTATTTCTCCGGCTTTATTTAATTTACCGCTTGCATAAGCCAGGTAATCGAATACCATGTTCTGCAGTTCTTCAATTGAATGAGTGAAATAATTAATATTTTTTCCTGTTAGAACGGAATAATTATCTGGTTCCCAGAAAAGGTAAGGAAGAATTTTAGTTTTCGGTCCCTCAAGATTTATTCCGGCACCATTTATTAATTTAAGCAGTTTTAAAAATTTAGATTTTAAAATTACTTCGTTATTCCTAATAAGTTCCTTCAATAAGGCAATGGAGTTCTTAGTAGCTTTTGACGCAAGTTTTTCACTCAGCCTGGAAAGGTTAGCATCGTTCAACTCATCTTCTGCGGCAAGTTTGTCTAGCTGCAGTACAACCGGGTTGTAGCCTGTTATTTTAGCCAACAGAGACTCACCGGTGCTTACACTTACCGGCAGGTTTGCCTGGTAAACAGATCCGTTAACAAGTATCTTATAGATACTTTCATCTTTATCCAGCACCTGTACAATTACAATCTGATTGGATAAGTTCACCCCGTTATCGGGCATAGTTTTATTCGCGTACATATCAACAGGATATCTTCCGGCCATATTTATTTTTTGCTTGTGCATCCGTTCATTATTTCATGAGATTTAATTCGTGCCGCTAAAAGCACCTCGCCTTTGGAAATTTGTAATTCCCTGGCGGTTTTTGTTACAGCTTCGTTTGTTAAGTTTATTGAAGCCTTGCTTATTAATTTTGCCCTAACCGCTTTCAGTTTGTTCTTATATTTTATTTTAAGCGGTCTTTCCTCGCGAATTATCGCAATGTTTTTCTTTAACCCGTCGGCGCTGTTCTTCTTTTTGCCGTTATTTTTTTTAATGCTGCTATTTTTGTGCAAGCGCATTCTGCGTAAAAAGACTATAACAAAAGCCATAAAAGAAAATGAGGCTATAATTACGGCCTTCATCAAATCGTCGTCGGATAAAGGCACATTTTTTCTTAACTCTAACCAGAAATTATTTTCCGTTTTCTTCGGTGCTTCAATCTTTTTTTCTTGCACTTGAACTGCCGGTTTATTTTTATCTTCAATTTCTTTTTTCTTTGCCGCGTCTATTTGCGCCTGTACAAGCTGGCTTAGGCTCAGGCTGTCCATCCCGCTCTTTTGAATATCGCTTGCGGTTTGATTTATAACCGAATCTTTCGCGGTACCGACGGGGGGTTTTACCGTTTGCGCCGTAACCGGTATAAAACAAAAGCAAAGCAAAAAAAGAGTAATCATTTTCATTGGTTAATCTTCCTTTTCAGTGGAAATATTAAATGAACAACCGTGCCGTTTATTTTATC
This sequence comes from Ignavibacteriales bacterium, assembly GCA_027347125.1. Taxonomy (GTDB): domain Bacteria; phylum Bacteroidota; class Ignavibacteria; order Ignavibacteriales; family Ignavibacteriaceae; genus FEN-1297. Next base: position 22,127 of record DAIERC010000331.1, on the reverse strand, counting down.
CGTTTCAAAACGGAATAAGCCTTCGTGCTTTTCCATAATATTTTTTATTATCCGGAGATTTACATCATTTGCATTTTCAGTATTTTCATTGCCGATATTTTCCAAATAATCGGTTGACAGTATTTTTATATTCACTCTTTCGTTGTGGTATTTTGTCTGAATAAGCATTCCGCCGCCTACGCTCTTTTGAGATTTCAAAAGAGAAAAGATGTACGATAAAAGCTGATTGATATAATTAGGATGACTAAGTACCGACGGCAAGTTATCCTCAAGATCAAGAACGCATTCATAGTTATCATTTTGAAGCGATGTAATGGTAACCTGGTAAAAATCATTTATTATCCCGTTAATGCTGCACGGTTGAACTTTTAATTTACCGTCAGTTATCCCCGCAAAATTTACAAGCCTGTTAATAATGTTTTTAACTTTTTTTACCTGGACATTAATTGAATATAGAAGTTCTTCATCAACATAATTCCCTTCGCTTCTTAACAATTCCGTAGTACTGGTAATTACTTGCAGCGGCGTAAGTATGTCTTCCACTATTCCCGATGTAAGTTCGCCTATTGCCGATAATTTGTAATCGTTTGCCAGCTTCGACTGGTAAACATGAAGTTCGTTATAAATGTTCTTAAGTTCTTTTTGCTTCAGTAAAATTTCTATCTTGCTTAATATTATAGTAAGCCCCATTTGTATAAACGGAACTTCCAGGGAGTTTTCGGAAAACGAAGATGTGGGTGTTAATATCGAGAATATCCCTTTACCTTTATTTTCTTCCAGAATTGGAATTAGCAAATAAAATGATTTTGAACCGTCAATATCATGAACAAGATGATCCAGCATAATTATAGGCTCTCCGCTCTTGAAGATATCGTCTAGCTGGCCTTCCGAATATGCCTTGTTAACAAAATATTTTGATCTTTCGGAGGCGTATTGAGAAAGCGCTATAAGATTGCTTTTATGCTCGTCAAATAAAAACAGGTTGGCTTCTTTGAATGTTAAAACAACTTTTAAGAAAGTATTAAAATGGCTTACTACCTGTTGAAAATTTTTCGAGTCCTTTACATGTTTTTCAAACAACAACATGTTTTTCAGAATATTGACGTACTTCGAACCGCTTGCACCGGCAGTTGGTTTGCTACTTGGCAATTCGACTAAAGTATCATCACTTCCCGTTTTTGTTAAATACGGAAGTGATTTATGAAATGATTCATAAGTTGCGGTATTGCTTTTTATTATTCTCAATTTACATACCTTACAAAATCAATCTGGTGAGAAAATAATTCTTCATAAGCATTTATGAAGATGTCAACTTCCGACTGATCTTTGAAACGCAGCGCGTGTATAGCTGTTTCATTTAGTTTAAGTTCTTTGTCCCAATAGCAATTTCCAATTCCGAGTTTCTCTGTCATGTAATCAGCCAAATGAATAAGCGATGTTAAAATTTTATTTTTTTCCGTAGCGCATGGCGTGTGATGATTAAGAATAGCGTCGCAAAGCTCCGGCGGGAAATTCCATTTTTCAACCAGGAAATGTCCTATCTGCTCATGGTTGGTTCCTAGTTCCGCGGCTTCGGCAGCATTGAATGAGATGCCTTCATTCTTTGCCCTATTAAAAATTTTAACATAATCCGAATGGAAATACCTGTGCATTATCGCTATTCCCATATCGTGCAAAAAGCCCGCGATAAAAGCCTCGCCGCTGTTAGGGAAATCAAGATCTTCGGCCAAACGTTTTGCTGCGGTTCCGGTAAGATATGAATGCAGCCAAAATTCTTTCTGGTCAAGATACATATCGGTCTTGTTAATAAACGATTCAACCAGCGAAAGAACTGTAACAATATTTTTTAGCTCCTTAAACCCGAGAACAAGCACCGCAAACTCAATTGTGGATACATGCCTTTGAAGGCCGTACATAGGCGAGTTTGCAACTGTTAAAACTTTGGTAACCAGGCCCTGGTCTTTAGATATAACTTTGCTCAGCAACGTAGTAGGCGTCGATTCGTCGCTTAATAATTCCAGCGTTTCCCTCAACGATTCGCGTACCGGCGGCATGCCGCTAATATTAATCAGCACCTTCTCAGTTTTTTCTCTTTTATTTTCATCCATTGCTTGCAAAGTTTCCATGTCCATTATTTAAAAAATTGTAACTGATTGAATTTGATTCCTAAAAAGTTCGGCATGACTTTCGATAAACGTGTTCATGTCCGGTTCATCATCCAGGCCAAGTATCGATATAATTTTCTCGTCCAATTTCAAATCGTTATCCCAAAACGAATTTCCTGATGTGAAGATGTTTGTCATGTAATCTGCCAGGTGTATCATTGAGGCAAGAACTTTTCCTTTTGATGACATTGAAGGATTATGATGATTCAAAATAGCGTCGCATAAAGGTTCCGGGAAATTCCACTTGCCCATTAAAAATTGCCCGATCTGTTCGTGCGTTACGCCCAGCACTTCAAACTCGGCATCCCTAAAATTAAAACCTTTGTTTTGAACAAGATCAAGTATGGCGATAAAATTTGAGTGGAAGTAGCGGTGAATTACCGTAATGCCCATGTCGTGTAAAAACCCGGCAATAAAAGCTTCGCCGCTGTTTTGGAAGTCTAAGTCCTCGGCCAATTTTTTAGCCGCCGTGCCTGTATAATAAGAATGCAGCCAAAAATCTTTTTGATCCAGGTACTTATCCGTCTTATTAATAAACGCTTCTACCAGCGAAAGAACGGTAACAATATTTTTAACTTCGCGGAAGCCCAAAACTATAATTGCGAAATCAATTGTTGTTACTCTTCTTTGAAGCCCGTACATCGGCGAATTTGCTATGGTCAAAATTTTTGTAACCAAGCCTTGATCTTTTGAAACAACTTTACTCACCGATGTAATCGGCGTGTTCTCGTCATTCAATAAATCAAGCGCTTCCTTAAGCACCTTTGGAATCGGCGGGAGGTTGCAGATGTTCATCAAAACCAGTTCGGTTTTTTCTTTTTTTGATTGCTGAGAGTTTACGAAGTTTAGCATAAAAATTTTTTTATAAGGTTACTGTTTCAAAATGTTTTTTAAATAATTCGGCATTACCGTTAATGTACCCGTCTAATTTTTCTCTGCTGCCAAAACCCAGAGTATCTATAATACTTTCATCAAGCTCAATTTTAGAATCCCAGTAGAAATTGCCGATGCCCAGTTGATGCGTCATGAAATCGGCTAAGTGCACTATGGAAGCAAGTATTTTATTATCTTCAGACTTTGAAGGGAAGTGATGATTTGCAATAGTTTCGCCCAATGCTTCGGGAAGATTCCACCTGTTAGCTAAAAACTGGCCAACTTCTTGGTGGGTAATTCCTAAAACCTGTTCCTCGGCTTTTAAATATGAAATTTGTTGTTCTTTAACTAAATCGCAAATCACATTAAATTCTTCGTTAAAATATCTTTGAATAACCGCTATGCCTAGATCGTGTAAAAGTCCCGCTGTAAATACTTCACCGGGTTTTGAGTATCCTTTTTCATCGGCAATTTTTTTTGCCGCGCCCGCCGCCATCAATGTATGGTTCCAGTAAGAATCGCTGTTCCAGTTATGCCCGCCGTTTTTTTTGAAAGCTTCTACCATAGAAAGCGCCATAACAATATTTTTTATATGATCGAAACCTAGAATTACGATCGCAAATTCGATTGTAGAAACCCTGCGTGGTAAGCCGTAAAAAGGTGAGTTCGCCACGGTTAATATTTTTGCAACCAGCCCCTGATCCCTGCTTATAATTCTACCCAGGTCTGCAGCGCTTGTCATCGGGTTGCTTAATAACTTGGTTACTTCAAAAATTACTACCGGTATGGAAGGTAAATTCCGGATGTGGGACAGTAACTTAATATAAGTCTTTTTTTCCGGGATGTTTTCTGTAATATTATTATTCATTTATAAAAGCGAGTTTTGATTTTAACATTTCCATAATTCTGGAATGAACTTGCGATACTCTTGAAACCGTAATGTTTAATACTTTGGCAATTTCCTTATAGTTCAGGTTTTCGTAATAATACAGAGTAATTATTAATCTGTCGCGTTCTTCCAATTCTTTAATAGCGCTTAATAGAAAATCTTTTGCTTCGTTTTTTTCGGCTGTCTCATCGGGGATCTCGTTATCGTCCGGAAGAACTTCATACAGCATATAACCATCCTCATCATCTACAGGATGATTTAACGATACGTTAGAGTAAAGCATTCTATCTTGTTTATCGGCAGTAACAGGCCTGGGTTTAATTTGCAGCTTCCTAAGTTCATCGATAATCTTTCCTCTGATTCTTTGGATGGCGTATGTTTCGAACTTTGTTCCGTAGGTAGGATCAAAGCGATCGATTGCTTCGCTCAGTCCTTCAACCCCGAACTGGAAATAGTCCCGGTCATCCAGTATTTCGAGATTAATAAACTTTGAATTATGTATTACGTAGTGAACTAATTTTATGTAATTCATAATTATTTGTCTCTTCAGAGTATCGGATGGTGAAGATTTAAATTCTTTCCAAAGGCTTGCTGTGTTCATTAGTATTATTTCCTACTAAGGTTTTTGTGTTAATTCTTTGTTTTTCTCAGAAGAGGCTTTATTTACCGTTCTGATAAAAATGATTGTAATCAAGCTAAACAATACCGTAACTGCCATAAATATTATAAACGATCTCATTAGCACTTCCTGAATCGGCAACCCGACACGGCTGAAAAAGATAATCGATAAAAAGAAGACCAGCAGACCAAAATGAAGTATTATCTTATTCATAACTCTCATTGTTTTTTAATGAATTTTTCAAATATTATACCAATACCGAAGGGCGGTAAATACTTAAGAATAGCTTTTATTTATTGAGTTTAGAGGGGTAACTTTATTATTTGAGCGAGTTCGTATGGTGAATATTAGCCATATGAATGAATTCGTGTAAGCTCTTTGATATTTTGATAATTTGCCTGCTGATTTTTCTTCCCGGCTCTTTTTTGAGCAATAATTCCTGCGCGATAATTGTCTGCCCAACACCCTGGTCAAAATCTAAAGAACCGATTAAGTGCAGTTTCTCATTTAAAAAATGGCTGGCCGCAGCCGATAGATTGCCGAACGTGGCTTCGCCGTCTGCGGGGTCAGAACATTTATTTACCAGAACGAGTTTCTTCCCTGCGTAATTGTTATTGCTTAAAAATTTTATAATAACATAAGCATCCATTACAGCAGTTGGTTCCGGAGATGTAATTAAAATGCTTAAATCCGAATTTACAAGGATAGAAATTATCTCATCATTTGCTCCGGCACCGGTGTCAAGGAAAATGTAATCGTAATTTTTTTCCAATGAATGTATTTGATTGAACAAATGCTCTGTCTGGTCAAGTTTAGATTTCGGATAATCGGTTTTTCCGGAATCGCCGAAAATAAAATGCAGGTTCTGTTCATACTGAAAAACCAATTCGGGAAGCAGCGCTCTGCCGGTAAAATAATCGTAAATTGTTTTCTTCGCCACCACGTTTATCATAATATTGGCGTTGGAAAGATTGGAATCGAGGTCTATAAATAAAATTTTTTTGTTTTGTTTTGCAAGCGAATAAGCCAGGTTTAAGGAAACAAATGTTTTTCCCGTACCGCCTTTTCCTGAAGTAAAAGCAATTACCTTTGCGGTACCTTGCCGGGCTGGCCCGGTTTTAAGTTTATTGAGTTCGAAAAGTCTTTCCGCCTGTCCAAGCATCAGTTAATTTTCCCCGTATAAATCATGTTAGCCGTAAATTCGGGATCGGCAGATATTATATCATCCGGAATAACCTGCCCGTTTGTAAAAAAGGAAATCGGTACATCGAAACTGGAAACGACATTCAAAATATTCCCGAAGGCAACAGCTTCGTCTATCTTTGAGAACAGAACTGAATTGTAGTCGAAGATTTTAAATTTATCCGCAACATCAAATAAATTTTTAGTTGTGCTGGTAGCGCTTAACACCAGGTATGTTTCATCTACCCTGGCGGCATTTAAAAATTCCTTGGCTTTTAAAAGATGCTCGGAGTTTTTCTGGCTTCTGCCGGCGGTATCAATAAAAATTATATCTTTCTTTTTAAATGAGTTCAAAATCCGCGGTATGTCCGAAGGCTCGTAAGCAATAAGCATATCGATATTGCTTACTTCCGAAAATATACGCAATTGATCCAGCGCGCCAAGCCTGTAAGTATCAACCGAAATAAGTCCTACATCAAGGTTGTGAAGTATTTTTGAAATAACCGCTAATTTAGCTATGCAGGTTGTTTTACCAACTCCGGTGGGGCCAACCAAAGAAACAACTTTGGGTTTATTGCTCTTGTGAACTTCGAAATGGTATGTGGGAATCATCGACGCCAAACTTGAAAGCACGTAGCTGTCTATATTTGACGGTGTTAAAAAGCTCTTGTATTTTTTTAGTTGATTTAACACGGCCGACACAATATTCTTTTTAACTTCCCGCATTAAAAGCGTATCTACAATTTCTTTTAATTCGTTTTCAATTGATACGTCTTCGTCCGGAGCAAATTTGGGAGCGGCTGCCTTTTTTATTTTTGTTTGCACCGGCGCCGGAGCCTGGGCCGTTTTTTTTGCGGGCATATTATTGCTATAAATTTTTTTCGATAACCTGTTTAGTTCTTCCTGAAAGCTTTGAGGTTGAGTTTCCGGTTCGTTATATATTTTAGGCGCGGCTTTGGGCGCAGGCAATTCAGCACCGTTTTCAACGCCGGCGGTAATTTCAAACATCTTGGGCAAATCAGCGTTGATGTTAGGCGGAATTATCCTGGTACTTAAAATTATCGCCTCGCTTCCGAGCTCGCTCTTCATTTGTTGTGAGGCCTCTTTTAAGGTTGGCGCAACAAATTTTTTAATTTGCATTTTCTACCTCTAATCTTTCTAAAAACTCTATTTCAACATTCGACGGAAGTTCCGAATAAGACAACACAGACAAGTCTGGAAAACTTGAATTTACCAATCTATAAAAATAAGGGCGAATTGTAGCCGAAGTCAATATCACCGGCATATAACCCAGCAGTTTAAACTTCTCAACGTAATTTTCTATCATAGTATTTAATTCCCTTAACAAAGCCGGGCTTAAGCCCAGTGTTTGCACAGCTTCTTTTTGGTTTTGCAACGCCTTGGTAATAAACGATTCCACTTCTTCGCCAAGCGCCGCCGCATGAATTATGCCGTTCTGGTCTTTAAATATATTTGCAATCGTATCGCCGAGCGAATGCCTTACATACTCGGTTAACACATCAACATTTTTAGTAACCTTAGAATAATCAATTAACGCTTCCAGTATCTGCACCAAATCTTTAATCGGGATTAATTCCTTCAAAAGATTTTGCAATACTTTTTGAATTGTACCGAGAGACAACGCGTCTGAATTTATATCTTCAATTACCGCCGGGTATTCTTTTTTAAGATTTTCCAGCAACTGCTTAACTGCCTGGCGGGTTAATATCTTATCGAAGTTTCTCTTCAATGTTTCCTGTAAGTGCGTTGAAAGCACAGAAATACTGTCCACAACCGTAAATTCAAGAAGCTCTGCTTTATCTTTTTCGTCCCTGGCAATCCAGTAACTATTAAGATTAAACGCCGGGTCTTTTGTAGGGATGCCGTTCAACTGCTCCGGAATATTTCCCGGGTTCATGGCAAGATATCTGTCGGCATAAATTTCATACGACGCGACAATATTCCCTTTTATCTTGATTAAATACTGGTTGGGATCCAGTTGTAAGTTGTCTCTAACTCTTACCGGGGGAATTAACACACCGTATTCCAGCGCAATATATTTTCTTGTGGAAGAAATTTTTTGGAACAAATTTCCGCCCTGTTTTTCGTCAACCAAACTTATTAGGCCGTAGCCAATTTCTATTTCAACAGGATCAACCTGAAGATATTGTTCAACCTTTTCTTCGGTCGGTTCCGCCTCGGTTTCCTGAGCCTCTACTGGAGTTTGCGCTTTAGTTCTTTTTTTGCTGATAGTATAAGCGGCAACACCTAAGCCCGAACCTAGAAGAATAAACGGAATAGCAGGCATACCGGGAACCAATGCAAAAAGTATCATGGTTCCCGAAACGGTTCCCAAAACACGCGGGTTTGAGAGCAACTGCGATTTCATTTGAACATCCAGCGCCGTACCGGCGGCGCTTCTTGTAACAACAAGACCGGCAGCCGTTGCAATAAGCAGCGCAGGAATTTGGGATACAAGGCCGTCACCTATTGTTAGAATTGTATAATTTTGCAAAGCGTCGGTAAAAGACATTCCCTTGCCCGCAACGCCGATTATAAATCCGCCGATAATATTAATCGCGTTAATCATTAAACCTGCAATTGCATCACCTTTAACAAACTTGCTTGCGCCGTCCATCGCCCCGTAAAATTCGGCCTCGCGGCTTATCGATTCCCTTCGTGCTCTAGCTTCGGCTTCATTTATCAAACCAGTATTAAGATCAGCATCAATGGCCATTTGCTTACCGGGCATAGCATCCAAAGTAAATCGCGCGGCAACTTCAGAAATTCTTCCCGAACCTTTGATGATTACTATAAACTGAATTACAACAAGTATTATAAAAATAATAAACCCGACAACATAATTACCGCCCACAACAAACGAACCGAATGATTCAATTACTTTTCCGGCGTATCCGTCGAGAAGGATTAATCTGGTAGAACTTATGTTAAGCGAAAGTCTGAACAAAGTTAATACGAGTAGCAAACCGGGAAATACGGAAATATCAAGCGGTGATTGGATATAAAGAGAAACAATTAAAATAAGAACCGCCAGGGTAATGTTTAATGCCAGAAAAAAATCCAGTATGCCCGCAGGCAGCGGTATAAGCATTAGCCCAAGCATAAATATTAAGCCGAACGCAAGAAGAATATCGGTATTTTTTCCGAGGCTTTTCATTTTATATTATTGCTCTTTTTTTATTGTAATTTTTTAACTGGAAAACATAAGCCAGTATCTGCGCCACCGCTTTGAATAAGGACGCCGGTATCGCGTCGCCGATATCGCAAACTTTATAAAGTGCGCGGGCCAATTCCCTGTCTTCATGCAGCGGTATACCGTTTTCCACCGCAATTGCTTTTATTCTCTGTGCCAATTCGTCAACACCTTTGGCTACAACTCTTGGCGCCGAATCCTTTGATAGATCATACTTCAATGCAATGGCAAAGTGCGTCGGGTTGGTAATAACAACATCAGCCGTTGGTATGGCCTGCATCATTCTTCTTTTTGCAGCCTGGTATTGAAGTCTTTTTATTCTTGATTTGATCAGCGGATCGCCTTCGCTTTGTTTATTCTCTTCTTTTATTTCCTGCTTTGACATCATCATGTCTTTTTTAAATTTCTTTTTTTGAAATACAAAATCCACTATGGCAACCAGAGCATACACAAGCGATATTTTCCATAACATTTTAAAAGAAGCATCTACCATAAAATGAACTATTTCCGCAGTGGTAAACTCTATTAAGTTTGTGGCCTTAATTATAAGGTCTGAAAGTATTGAATAAGCGAACCCGCCGATTAGAACTAATTTAATTATCGATTTAAGTATTTCAACCATCGACCTGGAAGATATCATCACATTTTTTATCCCGGTAAACGGGTTGAATTTGGAAAACTTGGGAGTAAGGGCTTTTACGCTCACTTTAAAACCAACCTGAGCCACATTAGCCACAAGCGCAATTAACACTAATGCCCCGAAAATGGGAGCCAGCGTAATCATATAAAAAAAGAGTCCGTCTTTAACAAACGATTGGATAAAATCTTTATCGATTGTAACAACACTAAGAGATTTAAAAATATTAATTGAATAAATGGAAATTTGATGGCTGAGATAATTTTGAGTAATGTATATCATTAACAGCCCGGTAGTAAAAATAGCCAGGGAATTTATTTCCATGCTTTTGGCAACCTTACCTTCATCGCGACTATCACTTAAGCGCTTCCCGGTAGGTTGCTCGGTTTTTTCCTGTCCGTCTGTTTCAGCCATACTATTGCGCCATCGCTTTTATAATTGTAACAAGATTATCTTCATACCCGTGAAGCAGGCTTTTAATTGCGTATATATAAACAGGAGTTAATGATACCAGCAAAAATAATCCGAGCCCCAGTATTAACGGCTGGCTAACAAAAAACACCTGCATCTGCGGAACAACGCGGGTTAATATACCTTCGGCAATATATACCAGGAAAAAGGATACCAATATCGGTGAAGCAATTTTTACGGCAATAACAAATACCGCACCGGCATACGTCATAATTAACTGATACACCGGCTCTGTTATTACATATTTTCCCAGATGCACAATTGAAAATGAATATACAAGTCCGCTTATTATATAATGATGGCCGTTAATTAAAAACAAAAGTAGTATGGCAGCATAATTATAAACCTGGCCAATATCGTTACTGCTGCTGCCGTCTATGGGATTAAGGGTTTCAGCCATAGATAATTCCATGCTAAGCCCCATAAGCGAGCCCGCGAATTGAACGCCGAAAAAAACAAAGTTTAACATAAATCCCAGAATTGCGCCGGTAATAATTTCTTTAACTGCGTTTACAAATAGCCAGGAAATACTAAACTCTACCACAATATGCGATTTATCTATAGTTAAAAAGCAGATGTAAGCAATTATGAGCGACAACAATACTTTTACAATTCCGGGAACAGCTTGGTGCCCGAAAATAGGTGATACTATAAATGCGGCAACGATCCGCATAAATATTAATAGTACTATTACAAAATCGGTAACAGGAACGCCCATTATTTAATCACTGTGTTAAACATTGTTAAAATTTTAATTGTAAAAGCTACAACTTTATCAATCATCCAAGGAAGCATAAAAAGAATTGTAATTGCCGTTGCCAAAATCTTCGGTACAAAAGTCAGCGTCATTTCCTGTATTGATGTGGCGGCCTGGAATATTGAAACAATTATTCCTACAACAAGCGAAACTCCCAAAATAGGAAGCAGTATTATAAAGGTTGTATAAAAAACTTCTTTTAGAATTTCAATAATTAATTCTTCAGTCATTTAAGAAAAACTCCTTACTAATGAACCCACTATTAAATGCCATCCGTCAACAAGGATGAAAAGCAATATTTTAAAAGGAAGAGAAATCAAAGTAGGCGGCAGCATCATCATACCCATAGACATTAAGATGCTGGCGATAATCATATCAATCATTAAAAACGGAATGAAGAGAAAGAAGCCGATTATGAAGCCCGCTCTTAACTCGCTTAAAACAAACGCAGGTATAACAACGTATGTAGGTAAATCGTTTTGGTCTTTAGGCCTGTTAAGATTAGCCAGCCCGATAAATAATTCAAGATCTGCGTTGCGCACGTTTCTAAACATAAATTCCCTTACCGGCCCAATACCTTTATCATATGCCTGCTCGGTTGTAATTTTTCCGTCCATCAAAGGCTTAATGGCTTCGGTGTTAACTTTGCTCCAGGTGGGGGCCATAACAAAAAACGTCATAAACAAAGCAACGCCGGCAAGAAGCTGTGAAGGCGGCATTTGCGGCGTTCCGAGCGCTGTTTTAAGAAAATGAAATACAATAATAATCCGCAGGTATGATGTCGTCATAATCATTATAGACGGCGCAAGCGAAAGTACGGTTAATAAGAACAATATCTGCAACGTAACGGAAACATCGCCGGGGTTGTTAGATGTTCCCACGTTAATACCAATTTTAGGGAACGGTATTGATGTCGATTGCTGTGCAAAAGAATTGTCGACAAAAAATATTAAAAACAATAGAAGGGAAATTGCCAGGACCTTTTTCATTTCATTCCGAGATTTTTCTTAAGTACTTCAATTATATTTGATTTATCTTCATCATAAACTGGTTTTTTATTTACCTCAACCGGCCGTTCCAGTTCTTTAAGCAGTGTAATGGATTGTTCGCTGATGCCCAAAACCAACAAACGGTCTTCAACCCTAACTACCGAAATAAATTTTTTCGGCATAATCATTTGAGAACTTATCACATCAATTGAAACATAGCCGGATTTTTTCCCCTTTGCATTTATGCCGTACTTTCTAACAAAAATGAGAACGCCGTAAAGCAATCCCACAATAAATAATAACGGTATAAAAGCTTTTACAATTTCAAAAAAAGACATTACAACATTCCTTTGATGCGGTTGTTCGGCTCATTAAGATTAGTTATACGGATGCCGAAGTGTTTATCGATTACCACTACTTCGCCTTCGGCTATTTTTTTATTGTTAACGTAAATATCCACAGGCTCGCTTGCCAGTTTATCAAGTTCAATTACATAGCCTCTTTCAAGCTCTAGAATTTCCTTAATAGGCATTTGAGTTCTTCCGAGCTCAATAAAAACATTAAGCTGCAAATCCTGGAGGAAGTTAAGTTTATCGGTACCGCCGTTCGATAAATTTTTTGCTTCGTCGAACTCGTCAAACTCGGCCATACCGCCAACAACTTTTCCGTCGCGCAAGGCACTGTCTGGATTGGAAAAAATTTCGTCTTCCGCGCTGTCGTTATTCTGATTTACATTGCCTTGTTCTGTTGTTTCGTCCATTTTATATACCTATTCTGGTTTATTGTTCAAATCTGCTTTACGTGAAATTTTTACGGCTTTATGCTTGTTTACAACACCGGCGCGGCCGTAAAAAAGAATTTTCTCACCTACTTTAATCGGGTGCTCATCGCTAATTTTTGTATCCAATTTTATTATATCGCCCTTTTCAAGCTCGAATAAATTTTTAACCGAAACTTTTGCTTTTCCAAATTCAATAATTATGGGCAGGTATGTTTTGTAAAGATGATTTTTTATTATCTCGCCCGACGTTGTTCCTTTGTATTTGGTTGGCCTTACGGTAGATAATTTTTGCGAGTTCAGTTTCGATAGAATTACATCGAAAGCGAAAGTGGCAAAACAAAGGTTCATCATGTATGTCTGGTCGCTTATCATAATTTCAAAAGAGATAAGCAAAACAGATTCGCTTTGCGCGGTGATCTGCGCAAAATCTATATCCGACTCGAATCTTTCCAGCCTGAAATCAAGATTATCAATTATCTGCCATGATTTTTTGAGGTCGTACATTACGCGCTCAACAACAACACCAAGCACCTTTTGTTCGATGGGCGTAATTAAATTAGCCTGCTTGGAACCAACACCGCTGCCGCCAAGAAGCCTATCGACCAATGTTAAAGCCAAATCGGAGTTCAACTCAAGTATACCTTTTATATCTGTGTTTTTGATATCGAAAGTATAAAGGCATGCGGGGTTGGAAACGGATAATATATATTCCGAATAATAAATCTGATCGATTGAAGTAACGTTTATGTTAACTATGGTTTGAAGCTTGGAAACCAAAAACGAGCTGAAACTTTCCGCGAAGTTTTCGTTAATGTTTCTTATGGTTCTAAGCTGATTTTTGGAAATACGGTTCGGCAGCCTAAAATCAAAAAGTACGGCTTCCTTCTCACTAGTCTGAGCAGGAGTTTGTTCGTCGCCGCTTTTAACTTTGTTAAGCAGCAGATCAATTTCTTGTTGTGATAGTACTTCTGCCATGGTTTATTGAAGAATAAATTTACTGAAATAAATTGTGTTAATTCCAACGCTAGGAATAAGATGAACTAACTGGCCGGAGATTTCCGTTTTTAAAGTATCTCTGTAAGTAGTACTGTTAAGCTGATCAACATCTTTACTGGACAGGGTAGAAATAATAACATCTTTAACAAGAGCCTCTCTTGTCTTTAAATCGTTTATCATGGCATCTTGTTTTAAATCTATTCCAACCGATGCAAGCAAAAGTCTTTTGCCGTCTGTTCCCGCGGGGTTTACTATGATATCATCTATCGAATAGATGTACTTGCCCAGTTCAACTTTTTGCTGTTTCCCTGTTGAATCCGAAACCTGCCCGGCTTGGTTTCCTTTTCCTTCGCCGGCGGCCCTGCTTTCAATTTTTTTCATAAGAATGTTGGCGGTAATAAAGTAAACGGCTACCAGTTGAATTATAAAAACCGGGATTCCCATAACAAGAATTTTTGAATTGAAACCCGATTTGGTTTTTACGTCGTCGTTTTTTAAGCTGTCTAATTGTTCGTCTGGTAAAGGCATAATCATCACTTTTTTTTCTTTTTAATCTCAATTGATATGCCAATGGAATTTCTTTTATTTATATCTGTCATTGAGGAGAAAAGAGCTGAAAAGGATGGTTATTATTAGACACATGGTTGAAATCAGAAAAAGAAAAGGGCTGCTAAATTTTATATTTAACAGCCCTTAATCAGAAGAATATCCTGAAGATTATTGTACCAGGTTCGTGATTACCTGTAAAAGACTATCTGCCGTGGTGATCACTTTTGCGTTAGCCTGGAAACCTCTTTGAGAAACAATCATCTTGGTAAATTCGTTTGACAAATCAACATTGGATTGTTCCAGTGCGCCGGATTGAATTGTTGTATTTGAAGTTGAGCCGGGAACATCAATTCTCGGGTCGCCGGAGTTTGCCGCTACGTTATACATATTGTCTCCAACGCTAACAAGGCCGTTAAGGTTCGCAAAGGTTGCTACCATTATCTGGGCTAAATCTCTAGATTGACCGTTTGAGAATATACCTTCTATCTTTCCGTACTGGTCGATGTTTATATTCGAAAGAGACGCCGCCGCGGAACCGTTTTGAGATAACGCCGAAACATTCGAGTCGGTTGACGTTTGAGTTATACCCGAAGTACCTGTACCAAAGTCCAGTTTTATTGTTTGTGTATCGGCGCCACCTGACGGAGCATAAGATAAATTTATCGGATTAGGATCTGTTGCTTGGATAAGACCGTTCGAGTCAAATGTAATATTTCCGGTATTGTTGGAAACCGTACCATCCGTTGATGGAACCGAAGCGTTAAACCGCCATATACTTTGAGTAGGAGGTATAGCAGTTGAATTGGCTGTTTGTATTTTAGTAAATTTCAATGTCAATGTATGAGGATTACCAAGTGAGTCATAAATGGTAACCGAACCGTTTACAATAGTAGGAGTTCTGTTGCTGTCTACAATAAAACTTAAAGTATTATTATTACCGGTTCTAACTGCCGTAGAATCTAAGGAAACGCTACCTGTATCAATAGAAATATTACCTACTGTTGCCGCTAACGCTGGTAAGGTATAAGTACTTGGTCCGGCGGCACTGGTAATATTAACTGCGGTATCTAGAAGAGGATTGGCTGCAACATTGGAATGAAAATCACGAAGAATTGTTGTTCCGCTTGAAATCTGGTAATCTATATCGTAAGTGTTGGCTGCTGTTTCCGTATATTTAATCGCAAGATCAAACGGATTGCCATTTTTATCGTAGATTGTAGTATTCTTTATCGTATCAACAGGATATGTGGGAGCAGCCGGAGCTGAGGCCGTAGCGGCTGTAATTAAAGTACCGCTTTGAACTATGCTCTCGGTTTGTGTAACTGTTGAACTACTTTGCAAGTTTCCACCCCAGGTTGTATCAGTAGTTTTTATTGCCGGAATCCTGAGATTTTTATCAACCTTAATATCTTCAATTGTATTGCCCGAAGGAATAACACCGTCAGCGGCAACCTTACCCTGAACAACTGCGCCGTTCTGAGGATTAACTAATTTACCGTCGGCGTCAAAAATAAATGCGCCCGCACGTGAGTATAATTGCTGCCCGTTGCTCTTTAAAACAAATAAGCCGGGCCCTTGTAATGCTAAGTCGGTAGATGTGCCGGTGCTTTCAAAAGTGCCCTGGTTCCAGTTTCTGTCGATTGAATTAATTTTTGTACCCAAACCGATCTGGAACGAGTTTGTACCGCCGGTTGAACCGTTAGGATTTGTACCGGATTTAATGAACTCATTAAAAGTATCGCTGAATGTAACGCGTGAGCCTTTGTAACCGATTGTATTAACGTTAGCAATATTATTACCTATAACGTCCATCATTTTTTGCAAATTCTGCAAACCGGAAACGCCCGAGAAAAGGGAATTAAGAAGTGCCATTGTAACCTCCTGTTGGATTAACTTAAGATGATTCGACGTCAGTCGGTCGGTCGAATCCAGAGCGTCCAAAAAAGGTCCCGCTCTGATTATTTAATTAAAATTTATTTTATAAAAAAGAACTATCTCAAATTAAATTCATGCATCCATGCAAACATGCATTCATGAATTATTTACTGCGCAAAAACTACGCTGTCAATATTCGTAAAAACATTTTCACTGCTTTCTTCAACCGGCAAAGCTGTAACAACCGTGCGGTTTGGTATGTTTACTATAAAAGCAGTGTTATTCATCATTACCAAAGAATCTTTAGAGCCTTTCATTTCAGCTTTCTGAACAGCGTTCTGAATTTTGTTCATATCTGTTTCAGTAAGTTGTATATTTCTGTTCTCCAGCCTTTTAAGAGCGTGATTCGAAAATTTCAGTTTTTCAAGTTCTTGCTCAAAAATTGAACTGAAACTATCAAGTGAGCCTTTAACTTTTTGGGAACCGAAATCTTCCGGTTGAGTAATAGGAATAAACGGAACACTTATTCCATTTACTTCTGCCATTTTAGTTGCCTCCGTTTAGAATTTCCTGAACATCGGATAACTGATATTCAGCGTTGTCTATAACCAGCATCGTTCCCGAACTGGTAAATTTAATAGCGTCGATGGTTCCAACTTTATAAGAGTCTACTGTCATATCCTGTCCTGTACTGCCTTTTGCGCTAATTTTGAACGTATAATCACCATTCGGCAATTTGTTACCGTTATTATCGGTAAAATCCCAGGAAAGTTTATGCTCACCCATAGCCGTCGGTAAAGAATCCATGGTTTTAACCAAATTTCCGCTGGAATCATAGATTCCCATGCTAACCGATTGAGCATTTGAAGGCAGATTATAGCCAATATCAGCAGAAGCCTGTCCCGTATTTGAAATTGTAGTTCCGCTTACTTTTACGGTTTTGCCTATCAAAGTAGAAGCCATAGTGTTGTTAATAGACTGAGCTAACGCCAGGTTCGCATTAATGCTCTGTGTCATCGAAGTATTTAAATTTTGCAACTGTTCCAGCGAACTGAATTGAGCTAACTGGGCGGCATATTGCGTACTGTCCATGGGATTCATCGGGTCCTGATTTTTCATCTGTGCAATAAGCATTTTTAAAAAATCGTCTTTTCCCAATATTCCATTAGTGCCTGAAGAACTTGAACTGGTGCTTGAACTTGAGCTGGTACTTGAACTAACTCCATTTACCATATCATCTCCTCCTATATTAAATACTCATAGGTATTATAACCCATATTCCTTGAAGTCAAGGATTCCGGTTCATCATTTAGCTGTAACTCTCCGCCTGTATATTGAACTTTCTTTTTTGTATTGAAAGATTTAAAAGATTTTTGCTGGCCGCCCGAAAGTGAAACATCTACGGCGCTTAGTTGTAAGCCGTTTAAATTTAACGAATGCTTTAAGGTGTCTATATTTGATTGAACCATCTGTTTAACGGAATCATTTTCAACTTCCACATGCGCATGAACCACGTTGTCCACAATATCCACAGATAATTTTATCTTACCCAAATTTTCAGGCTTCAATTGCAGCACTACACTCTTCGACTCTTTTTGATTTATAATGCTGGTAAACTCTTTCACTATGTCGGAAACATTTATTGTTTTTAACGATGATGTAAACTGATTGCCGCCATCGGCAACTTTATCTTTTGACATAACAAATTTGTCAAAGTCTCCAACTGCCTGGCTGCTGCCGGTTTTCAATTCAGGATCTTTTTGCCTATCACCGGTAAATTTTTTATCCGTATTATCGCCGGTATTTTCAGTCTGAAGAACGGGATTGCCGGATTCATTTTTCGCAACCTGGCCGCTGTCTTTAGCCGCAGAAGATGATGACCCTTCCTGTGCTTTTGTATTCGGCGTACTGCTTTTTATTTCAGGCGCGGCAACTTCAACCGATTTTACAGTCGAATCCTTTTGCGCCGATTCCTGCGCAACATTTGATGTTTGTTTTATGTTTTCGGCTGAGCTTTCCGAAGCACTAACCTGGTTCTGAATGCCATGCGATGGTACCTGTGAAGCATTTTTCAGCGGGTTCAAATCAGCAGCGCCCTGAGAATTATTTTTTAATGAATTAGGATCAATGCTGTTCTGCAAATCATTCTTAAATGATTTTAGGTTGAGGCTGCTTTGCAGATTATTTTTTTGTTCTGTTTTATTATCAAGTATTACATTAGAGGCATCAACATTATTGTTGTCAACACTTTTTAACTGCTGCTTCATCGAAAGTTTTAAGGTTATCGGCGGATTAAAAAATTCCTTTGCCGTACCGTGTACATCCACATTTATAGAACCGGTATGCTCGCTTGCGTTGGAAGTGTCAAGGCCTGAAAAATCCAATTGCACCATATTGTTTTCGGCAGGCGCGTTGCCCGGAATATTTTTTTGTAAAACTTCATTTACCTGGCTTACGTTTTTCGGTTCCGTCTGCTGAACTTGAACCGGATCAATTTTTACGGTCATTATATATTTTGCATCGCCGTTTTGAGCCTGGTTTTGCATATTACTAAGCGTTTGTTGAGAAGACCCTTGTACGTTTTGCGCGTCCGTTTGTGTTAAAGGATTTGTTAGCTGTGTGTCGGCAGTTTCTTTAACGACAGAAGTTTTCGCTCCGGTATTAGCGCTTGCGGTATCAACAAGTTTAATTTCTTCGGCGGATAGTTTTTTATTGTCTGTTCCGGCTGAACTAGCTTTAATATCCGGTAGTGGAATTCCCGTCTGGTTTGCCAAACCGGAATCTGTTTTTGCCGTATCAGTTGCGGCCGCAGGCACTGATCCTTGAGAAGTTTGAACCGCCGCATTATTTCCCGAAATCGCGCTTACAGAGTTTTCCGCGCTCGCACTGTTAGTGCCGTCCACCTTTGTTATCTCAATTTTAAATTGTTGAGTGCCTAGGTTAAAATTTAAAATAACGTTACTGTTCGTTTGGAGAAGGTTGATGATCGCATCTTCAACTTGCTGCTTTTCATTAGTGCTATCTTTTCCATTGTTACCCGAAACGGGCTTTACAAGAAAATTTTTGTCTCCGCCGGCAACCATTTTTAATGCGGGCAGCGCGTCAAAAAGTTTTTGTAGAAAATTATTCAGGTCTGTTTCTGATGTTAAAAGATTCAATGATTTGCTGTCTTTCGCAGAAGTATCATTTGTTAACGCCGATAAAAAATCGTTAACGTTTGAGTTTCCGCCGGCCAATAATTTTTTTAGTAATTCCTGCAGGTTTATCGAAGTGCCGCCGGCAGTATTACTGTTTTCAACAACCTGCGAACTAAGCGTTTTTATATTAAATAAATTAAGCAGGTTCTCTAAGCCGGAAGTGCTTTTAGCGCTGCTCTGCGGTATATCGCCTAATGTAGACGCTTTGCCGGAAGTGTTATCGTTATTAACAACCCGGATAATGTCTGAGAATAAATAAGATGTATTATTAAGCTTACTTGATTTTGCTGAATCCACCAAGTTTGATGGTACACCTATTTGCACGAATAATGGATTAAAAAGCATTTGTTTTTGCCTGTGTTATTCTGTTTGCGGTTTCAGGATTTAGCTCCGACATAATTTCGGCGGCTTTCTTTTGTTTCATTGAATAGAGTATATCTCTTGCTACATTATCGGAATAACTCTGTATAATTTTAGCAGCTCTCTTGGAATCCATTGCTTCATAAAGCTTTGCCGTTTGTTTTGTCCAAGCAACATACGCGCTGTCGCTGCTCTTTTTTGATTTATTAAAATTTTCTTGATTTGTTTTTATATCGGTTTCTTGTTTTGCTAATTGCTGATCTAAGTTCGTAATTACTTGATGTATATTTTTCAAGCTATCTATTAAAGTCGAATCTTGAAGCACTTTTGTATAAACCGTATCGTTAAGCCTGTCTGTATACATAGTTCGTAAAGAATCGAACAGTTCATTTTTTAATTCGTTCTGAATAAAATCTTTAAGCTCCAGAACCGACTGGGAAGTTGCCGCGTCGCTATTATTGTTAACGGTCTCTTCTTTTTGCACCGGTGTAAAATTAAACCGGAATATATCTTTGTAATTATTGTTAAGATATATCACCGCGCTGGTGGTAAGTAAAAACGCGCCTAAAAAGGCAACCGCATATATTATTTTATTATTCACTTTGATTGCCTGACAAATTTTTGTGTCGCTATTTCGTTTATTTGATCCATTTCAATTTTATTTTGTTCCGTGTTAAAAACTTCCAGGTAATTATCTTCAAGCATGTTGAATATTTTGTGCTCTTTGCTTTTTTGAACCAGCTCATTAAGTTTTAATTTTCTTTTTTCATTCAACGCCGAAATTTGTGCCGTTATATCCGAACGTTTTTTTTGAAGACACAATTCATAACCTTTTTTAAATTTTATCTCGCCCACCGAAATACCGGCTGTTACAAATTCGTTTCTGCTTTTCAATTCTTCGGCCATTACTTTTTTATACTCATCTTCAAGCTTGCTAATTTCCAGGTCTATTAGCGCTATTTCCTTTTGAGCCTTTTTTTCCAAGGCTTCTTTAACTTTTTTTATTGATTCGAATTTGTACCTGAATTTTGCCATAATTTATTGTAAAGGTTCTTCAATAATTTCTTTTAGTTTAGCCACCGTTTCATTGTAGGTGGCTTTTTCATTCATATCTTGTTTTAAAAAGTTTCTCAGGTACTTAATTTTTACAAGCGAATGATCTATCTGCGGGTTGCTGCCTTTTACATACGCACCGATATTTATCAGATCTTCAGCTTCACGGTATGTTGCCAAAATTTCATTAAACGAAATTGCCCTTCTTCTATGGTCGAGCGTTACAACGTCGGGCATTACACGGCTTACACTTTGCAACGGATCCACGGCTGGGAACTGTCCTTTGTTCGCAAGCTTTCTAGACAACACCACGTGCCCGTCTAGTATAGATCTTACGGCGTCGGCAATAGGTTCCGTCATATCATCGCCATCTACCAAAACCGTGTAGAAACCGGTTATTGAGCCTTTGTCTTTTGTGCCTGCCCTTTCAAGAAGTTTAGGCAGCATAGCAAATACCGAAGGAGTGTACCCTTTTGTTGTCGGCGGTTCGCCTACGGTAAGCCCTATTTCTCTCTGAGCCATCGCGAACCTTGTAACCGAATCCATCATCAACACCACATCTTTTCCCTGGTCTCTAAAATATTCGGAAATAGTTGCGCCGATAAAAGCACCCTTCATTCTGATTAACGCAGGCTTATCGCTTGTGGCAACAATAACAACGGATTTTTTCAAACCTTCAGGTCCTAAATCTTTTTCAATAAATTCGCGTACTTCTCTTCCACGCTCGCCTATTAAAGTAATAACGTTAACATCAGCATTTGTATTCCTAGCAATCATACCCATAGTTACGCTTTTGCCTACGCCGCTTCCGGCAAATATCCCTATCCTTTGCCCTTTGCCAACGGTCAATAAACCGTCGATAGCTCTTACGCCTGTTTGTAAAGGTGATGATATTCTTTTCCTTTCAAGCGGGTTGGGCGGTTCGTTATAAATGCTTCTGTATGCGGGACAAAAGATTTCACCTTTCCCGTCTATTGGCTGGCCTAAGCCGTCTATTACCCGCCCCAACAATTCTTCGCCAACGCCAATTGTAAAACTTCTTCCAGTTGCTATTATATCGCACGAAGGAGAAATATTATGCACTTCGCCCAAAGCAATTGATAAAACTTTTCCTTCTTTAAAGCCCACAACTTCGGCTTTGCAAACTTCGTTTCCGTCGCGGTCTATAATTATACAAACTTCGCCAAGTGAAACGCTAGGCCCGATGGAAATAATTACAAGGCCGATAACATCGGAAACTTTTCCGTTAACTCTTATCGGGTCAATGCGGTCTACCAGTCTTTTATATTTCTGAATTATTTCGTCAGCTATTTCCATTATATTTCATCGTTCGAAAAAATTTGCTCAAGTTGTTTTTTAACTTCGTTAAATTGTGAAGATAATCTTGCGTCTACATTTCCTATTTCGGTTTCCACCAAACATCCGCCGCGCTCAATTTTATCATCCGGCTCAAATTTTATTTTGGTAAACGAATCATCCGTAAAAAGATTATTGCTATCGGTATTTATAATTTCCAGATC
>DAIERC010000270.1 GCA_027347125.1 Ignavibacteriales bacterium | reverse complement strand
GATAAAGCCGCAATTGCAATGGGCATCGGTATCGACGGTATAAGGAAAATAGCCGTCGACCGGGAATTTAAAATGATCCCGTCCGAACTTGAAAAAGCAATTACTGAAGATATAAAAAAAGGCTTTCTTCCTTTTTGTGCGGTTGCAACAATAGGCACTACATCTACCACAAGTATAGATCCCATTCCGGAAATAGCCGGTATTTGCCGCCGATATAATTTATGGCTTCACGTTGATGCGGCACACGGTGGTATTGCCGCCGCCGTTCCGGAGATGCGTTATATCTTTGAAGGAATAGACCAGGCGGATTCAATTGTAATTAACCCGCACAAGTGGATGTTTACACCGGTTGATCTAAGCGTCTTCTTTACGAAAAAACCCGAAGTGCTGAAACGCGCGTTCAGCCTGGTGCCGGAATATCTTAAAACTTCGGTAGACCAGGTTGTGGAAAATTACATGGATTACGGAGTTCAGCTAGGCCGGAGATTCCGGTCGTTAAAACTATGGTTTATTTTAAGATATTTCGGAACAGACGGCATAGCAAGCAGAATCAAAGAGCATTTACGTTTAGGAAAATTATTTGCCGAATGGATAGACATGAATCCGAATTTCGAAAAAATGGCGCCGGTTCCATTCAGTACAATTTGCTTTAGAGCTAACCCGGCAAACATCAAGACCGAAAAAGAACTCGACCGGCTAAATGAAAATTTAATGAATGCCGTAAATGCCACCGGCAAAATTTTTATAACCCAAACAAAACTGCACAATAAATTTGTTTTAAGACTTGTTATTTCGGGTTTAAGAACCGAAGAGAAACATTTAACTATTGCCGAAAAAGTAATTGAAGAAACTTTATCGGAATTATTAAAAAGCTAAAGTTGGTCTTATAAAAATATTGTGTATTATCTCATTTCTGTTGAAACTTCCGGTTGTGTCCGGATAAATTTATTTTATGGAAAAATTATTTGAATTTGGTTTGTTGGCATTTACATCAATTTTTACGATGGTAAATCCGCTCGGTGTAATTCCAATCTACACAACAATGACCTCGGATATGACCGCCGACGAAGCAAAAAGAGTTGCGATAAAAGCTGTGTTAATGGCAACCGTTACCATGCTTATCTTCGCATACGCAGGCAGATTTATATTTGAGTTTTTCCAGATATCGGTAAACAGTTTGCGTGTTGTGGGCGGAATAATATTTTTTATGGCCGGCTTCGATATGCTGCAGGCAAGGCTGATAAGGACAAAGTCGGATAACGAAACCGCAACCGAATACGCAAAAGATATTGCCATCACTCCTCTTGCCATTCCATTAATTTGCGGCCCTGGTGCCATAACCGCGGCAATAGTAATGATGAATGATGCTCACCTTATTCCGCAAAAATTAATATTAACCGGAGTTATTGTGCTGGTGCTTGCCATTACCTTGCTGGTATTGCTAAGTGCTCGAAAAGTTATTAAGTTTCTCGGAGAAAGCGGCAATAAGGTTCTTATGAGAATTATGGGTTTAATTGTAATGGTTATTGCCGTTGAATTTTTCTTTAGCGGACTTAAACCAATACTGCGCGATATTTTTACCGGTTTAAAATAAGAACTGATCTGCCCGGCCTGTAAATATCTTTAATGATTAATGAATATACATTCTCTTTTTATGCACAATAAAAATCAACTAAATATAGCCGCTCTTAAAACCATAACTATTTATTTGATAACCGGGGGGCTCTGGATACTTTTTTCCGACAGCATTCTTAACAGCCTTGTTAATAACCAGGCAATCCTAACGGAAATGCAAACCCTAAAGGGATGGCTCTTTATCTTTATTACCGCGGTGCTTTTATACTTCTTAATAAAAAGATATACGGGCAGAATTAAGATATCGATGATTGAAAAACAAGCGGTGGAAAAACATCTTGATTTTTTTACCCGTTATGCGCACGATATTATCCTTTTATTGAATGATTCCGGGAATGTTCTGGAAGCAAATGAAAGAGCGGTAGAAGCTTATGAATATACAAAAGATGACCTGTTAAAAATTAATTTCGCAAATCTTTCTGCCGGCAAAGAGTTTTTTTCAAAGGCGCAACTTGAGAAACTTAAAAGCGAAGGGGGAATAATTTATGAGTCGAAACATATACGTAAAAGCGGTTCTAAATTCCCGGTTGAAATAAGCGCAAAATTTATTGAGTTAGAAGAAAAATTATTTTACCAGTGTATAATAAGGGATATAAGCGAAAGGGAAAAAAACGAAGAACAAATTAGGAAATTATCCAGGGTAGTAGAGCAAAGCCCGGGATCAATAATAATAACCGACACCGGCGGGAAAATAGAATATGTTAATCCAAGCTTTACGCGTTTAACCGGCTATGAACCGGAAGAAGTTCTGGGCAAAAATCCGAGCATATTA
>DAIERC010000263.1 GCA_027347125.1 Ignavibacteriales bacterium | reverse complement strand
CGCCGTAATTTTTTTTTATATTATTTACTTTTATCGCATTCATTTTCATGTAAATCTTAAATTCAGCAGTTAAATATTATTTAATTAGTAAATACAACCGCGTCTGCCGGCATACCGTCTTTCAGTTCGAACTGCGGATTAGGAATATGAATTTTAACCGCGTAAACAAGCTTCGTTCTCTCATCTTTGGTTTGTATATTCTTCGGAGTAAATTCCGCTTGCGGCGAGATGTAAATTACTTTCCCTTTAAATGTTTTATTTTTAAATGAATCGACTGTAACATCCGCGTTTTGCCCCAGTTTAACTCTTCCAAGATCGGTTTCGGAAACATATATTACCAGGTCAACATAACTAAGATTCGAAAGCATCATTAATGACGACATGGGTAAAACGCTTTCGCCGGCTTCAACAAACTTTTTAACAACAAACCCGCTTATAGGCGCAGTAACATATGAGTCGCTAATATTTTTTTTAATCAAGTCAACGGCGGCAATTTGTCTGTTTAAATTTGCTTCAGCTTGCTTTAATTCTTCGGGTCGAGCCAGGTTTTTAATTTTCCGCAGGTTCTCCTTTGCGGAATTATACTGCGCATTGGCTATGTCAAACTTCGCGGAAACATTGTCGAACTGTTGCCGAGAAATTGATTTTGATTTGTACAGTCTGTCATTCCGTTCGAAGTCTGAATTTGCCAGTTCGTAATTGGCTTTTGCCTGCTTTAAACCATCTTCGGCTTGTTTAACATCTTCCGATCTTGCGCCCTGTTTTAAAAGTGCAAATTGCGCGCGTGCTGCTTCAACCGCTGCTTCAGCTTGCTGCAGTTGTATGGCCAGCAAATCATGATCGATAGTTAGCAGCGTGTCACCAGCCTTTATATTTGCGCCTTCGTCATAAAATAATTTTAGAACCTGCCCGTTTACTTTTGAACTAACAGTAACGTTGGTTGCCTCTATGTTACCAGACGCTTCAATTTTATTTTTATCGTTCCCGCTGCCGCAACCCAATATTAACCCGAACATCAATACCAGCGGGATTAAAATGAATTTTCTCATTTGCCTGCTCCGTCTTTAAGTTTATTAAATATTTTTTCCCCTTTATCAGTCAGAATGCCGTTTAATAAAATTGTTATCGTAGTTTCCAGCGCGTTACTCATCGATACCTTATTGCTAATTGAAAACGATGGATTAACAACTCCTCTTATGGAAGAAATAAAAACCGTAAGAAGAAGGTCGGTATTTTCATTTATGAAATAACCTTCATTTTTACCCTGCTCAATAATTTCTCCTAAAAACGAAGTCATTTTTTTTGTCCTGAATTCGTCAATTTCTTTCCACATTGCGGGCATATGCGTCTGGAAATCTGAGAGCATCCTCTGGCTGATTTTCATTAATACCCCGCCGAGGTACTTCATCAACCCGAATAACTTTTCAACGGCATTATTTCCTTCTGCAATTTTTTCTCTTATGGCTAAATGGTTTTTTCTTAAAAATTCATGAGCCACCTCTTGCACCAATTCCTCTTTAGAGGAATAGTACTTATAAATGGTTTTTTTACTGATATGCATCTGCGAAGCAATTTCATCCATCGAGGTTTTATAAAAACCGCCAGAAATAAATTTGTTTATCGCGAATTCCAATATTTTTGTTTTTTCTTCCAATATCGCCATGGAAACTATTCTCTCATTTATCGTTTCCAAAGCTACAACACGGAAACCGTTTTGTCAAGTTATAGTTTCCAATATTTTAAAGTATTTTCTGCAGAGTGCGATAAATCATTCGCGATACATGAATTTGTTAAAAATTATTTTGAGGATCTTATTAATTCTTCCAAACCGACCGGACTATCTTCATCAAACCAATCTTGGATTAATCTGAATGAAATTGATATGGGGGGAGGGAATCTTAGCGTTCCTTTTTTTACTTGCTCAACAATATCTTGCCGCGAAAACCAGTTCGCATCTTCAAGCTCGTAATCACCTAACTTAATATTTTCGGTTACAGCAGTTGCTCTAAAACCGAGCATTATTGCAGCCGGGAACGGCCACGGCTGCGAAGAATGATATTTAATTTGTTCTACATACACACCGGTCTCCTCAAGCACTTCCCTTTGAACCGCCTGTTCAAGACTCTCGCCCGGTTCCACAAACCCGGCTATGGTTGAGTATTGATCTTGAGGCCATTTTGCCTGCCTGGCCAGCAAACATTTACCGTTTTTTTCTACAAGCATTATAACCGCCGGATCCGTTCTAGGAAAATGCTCTGTTGCGCATTCGCTATTAGAGCATACACGCTTATGCCCGGCTTCCGCCACAAAGGTTGGCCTTCCGCATACCCCACAATACTGATGATTGTTGTGCCAATTTATAATCGCTCTTGCGTACGCAAGAACTGCCCCAACTTCCCTATCCAAAAAATGAGCAACGCTTCTTAACTCTTTGAAAATTCCAAAACCTAAAAAATAATTCACGTCCGGGAAGCTGGTAATATCCAGACAGAAATAATTTACGCCGGATGCTTCACCGAGAAAAATTACTTTTTCTCGCACAGTCAATTCTTCAGGTAAATCTTTAATAGAAAAAAATACAGCGTGTATAACAGGTTTTTCTTGAACCAATATTTTGAGGTTTGATAAAACTATAAATTTTGAAGTTTCATCTTCTATCTTGTTGCGTATCCATTCATTGTCTAATCTTTTTACGGATAGTCTATTAAGCTTGCCTGAAGTAAAGAAGTTAAATGTTGGATTCAGAAATTTATTCATTTGTGATGCAAGAAATTTTTAGTTATATAAAAGGAACTATGCAATTTTAAAATGTATAATTCCGGAATCAAAAAGACGGGAGACCCGAAACGCTTTTAGATTTTATTTTTTAGTCCAGCAAATTTATAATTTTATCTTTTAAAAAGATGGTGCTCATTTAATTAGAACATGGAACGTATCAATCTTTGCAGGTTTAATATTTTTCTCCCACGGCCTTAAATAATCAAAGATAATGTCCACCTGCCCTTTGCCGGCTCCGACAAAATTCCATACTTCTT
>DAIERC010000260.1 GCA_027347125.1 Ignavibacteriales bacterium | reverse complement strand
TAACAATCGAATTCTGAATTGCCGAAGCGGAAATGTTAAGTATGGTTTTAAGAAATTCAAGGTCATCATTTGTAAAAGTAGTTTTATTCAATTTTTCGCCAAGACAAACTATTCCTAAACATTCGTCTGATGAACTAATTTTTTCTACAACAACAAGTTTTGATTGCGCGAGATAATTTTTAAACTCTGCGCTTTCCAAATTTTTTTGTTCAGCAATAAGCGAAGGAAAGTTTTGAATTAATTCCGGCGGCAGGCCTTTGGAGGCTTTGTGAACCAGGTTTCCTTCAATGTTTAAGGCAATTGCGCCTTTGGTTGAAAGAAACTTGCCCATACAAGTGAGAAGCACATTATTAAGTATAAATTCTAAATCGAGACTGGAGTTGATAATCCGGCTGAATTCAACAAGTGCCGTAAGATTACGTTTTACCTTAATATTCTCGGAGTCATTCATATTAATGAGCGGTACCTATATTTTTTGAGAGCAGAACCTGATTATATTTTCCAGGGATAGAAACATATTTTACTTCATCCATTAATGATTTCATCAAATACATACCGAGCCCGCCGACTCTATGTTGGCGGTAATATTTTTGCAGATCCGGATCAGGAATTGTTTCAGGTTTGAACGGCACGCCGTAATCTATAATCAGTACCGTAAATTTTTTATCGGAATATTGCAGTTTAACTATTATCTCGCCTTCCGGGTAGGATTTGTAAGCATGTTTAATAATATTTGTACACGCTTCATCAACGGCAAGAATTATATTATCGATGATCTCGGTAGAAATTCCGACTTCCAAGGCAGTAGAGTAAACAAAATCTCTTATTTGGGAGAGGTTGTTTGTTTTACTCTGAACAACCAGCTGTTTTTCATTTATTTTTTTATCTGTCTTCAAGTTTTTTTGTCTCACTAAATTTTGTAACTGCTTCTTCTTCAGATTTAAAAATCTCATACAACAATGGGAAGCCCAAAAGATCAAATATGTTGAAAACTTTATCGGACATGGAAGAAAGTTTAATATCGCCGCTGTTTTCTCTTATCTTCTCGATGAAAGCCATAAATACGCCAAGCCCCGCACTGCTTATGTAAGCAAGTTCTTTAAAGTTTACAACGATAGAATATTTTTTATAGTCAATAAGGTTAGAAAGGGTATTCTCCAACACGGGCGCTGTGTGGGCGTCTAAATAACCTTTCAAGTATACAACGTTTATGTCACCTACTTCTTTAACTGAGGTGCTAAATTCTGCCATTCTTTCTCTCCGTCAATATTTAATTTTTGTTTCCATTTTAAAATAACTAAAGTAATATCATCATGCTGCGGATTATTTTGTGAGAACAAAGTTACCGCGTGTATCACTTTGTTTGAAATTTCGCTTACACTCTTCTCATAATTATCAAGTAGTATTTCCTCAAAATATTTATCTCCAAAATCCTCAAGGGCGCTGTTCTTTGCTTCTGTAATGCCGTCGGTATAAAGAACAATTGTATCTTCATCTTTTAATTTAATTTCGGTTTCTTCAAGAGTATCTGCAAAGTGACGGCTAAAGTTTAGGCCGAGCCCTATTCCGGAAGGTCTCAGGTTTTCGGCAATATTATTTCTTAATAAAATTATGGGACAGTGCCCTGCCCTGGCCACGCGGAGCACCTCTTTGTTAAAATCCAAAACTCCGTAAGCCGCGCTAACAAAATTCTTCCTATCCAGGGTTCGTTCCAAAATTTCATTTGCTTTAATAAGTATTTCTTTAGGGCTCTCTATAGTTTTAGAAAGAGATTCAAATATACCTTTTACTTCGGCCATTATAAATGCAGCGGAAATACCCTTGCCCGACACGTCTGCAATTACAAAACCGAATTTATTATCGTCTATTTCAAAAAAATCATAATAATCGCCGCCTACTTCAAACGCGGGAATAAAAACCGAGGATATAGTTAAATTTTCGTATTCAGGGTTTTTACTGGGCAAAATTTTTCTTTGAATTTCCCTGGCTACATCAAGCTCTTTTTCAAGCCGTTCTTTCTCAATGGATTCTTCGAGCAGTTTTGAATTCTCGATTGCAACCGAAGCATAATCTGAAAAAGTATCCATCGCGTTGGTATCTTCATCGTCAAAATTAAGATTCACTTTTCTTGCCGCAACAAGAAATCCCTTTAATTCGTTATGCGCTTTTAAAGACGCAACTGCAATATTAAAAAATTCTTCGCTAAGCTGCGATTTATTTTCAAACCTGTTTAGGTTGAAAACCATTGTGCCTTCGCCACTTTTTCTTTGCAGATTTTGCAATATAAATCGCGTGATAATATTTGAATCGTAATAACCTATATTTTTATTTGCAATGGATTTAAAATCATCGCCGTCCTTCCATATAATCCACGAGGCATGCGCATCGCAAACCTTAGTGGTAATATCCGTAACCGTTTCAGCAAGGTCCTTAAAATCGAGCGATTCCGTTATTAGTTTGCTGAAGTACTGAAGAAAATTAACTTCCTGGGCTTTCCTATCGAACGCTTCGGCAGTGGGAATGTGAAACAACGTGGTAAAGAAAAGAATGCTGAAATAGATTGCACCGTATACCATCATAATTTTGAAAAACTGGTTTAGTCCGGCTGAAAATTGAATCATTGTTTGAGAGTACGAGTCGGATTGTGCGCCATTTATAATATTTACAACAAAAAGGATTGAAATTATAACAGATAAAACAAGCAGAGATATTTTTTCTTTCTTAATTATAAACGCTATCCAAGAAATTTTTATTGAATTAATTACAATGAGAAGTATTGATATAATGAAAAACGTATCGCGGATATACCCGAGATCCGGCACCTTTTTTAAAACGCTTGTTAACGATGCAAGCATAAAGAAAACCACCATAGTGTTAAAATAAGTGCTTACGTTTTTTTTCTGTTTTAAGAAAAACAATTCTTTAAATACCAGAAATATATATGCGAGTGAACCTATAATGACAAATGAATAAAGGAATGAAATAAGACTGAATAATATTCCTGGGTTGCCTGAGGTTCCGTTGCTTATTTCGGAAAAACCGCCCATCAACGTGCCAGAAAATGTTATCATAAAAAATATAACGGCATTTAAAATGCCCACGTTCATTACCATCGACAGCGGATTGATCCTTCGCGAATGCACGGCATCCGAAAGAAATAAAATAAGTGTAACTACCGTTAGTATAACTAAAATTTCATTTAAGATAGAAAGGATAAAAGAATCCGGGGAATAGAAGAATATTTTGTAAATCAATAATACTGTAAAATTTCCTAAAAAGGTTTGAACCTTGATATTATCTCTTAAATTTTCAGTATTAAATATCATATTATGTACTTTCCGGCTAAGTAAGGCCCCAACAACCGGCTTAATTAGAATTCATTTGTAAAACTGCATAATTACTATTTTATTACTTGAGCCCGGCGGTAAATTAAGCTAAAAATTACTTTTTGTAAAGAAAAGAAGTATAAACGGAAAAAAATTAGGATGGCTGAAAAAATAGAGACGATTTTGTGACACAATTCAAATCCTTACGTTCCAAAACAGGAAATACCTGCTCCCCGGCTGATTGAAAACCGGGGAAAGGTACTGGTAAGCTTATATTTCCATTGGACTTTTTCTCTGTGGAGCAGGTGTTTTTTTCTGGAACTGCTTTTGCATTTGTTCCATTTCTTTCCTGAACTGCTCCATCTCTCTCTGGAACTCTTGTAGCTGGCGCTGCAATTGTTTTTGCTGATGAACATTAGTCGTATCATTAAAGAAAAACCTGAACATCGATGCCATTGAATCCGGATTCATAGAACCGCGGAAATTCTTAAGTCTTGAAATTAAAAGCGAGTCCGATTTTCCGTTTCCGGATGTATAAGTAGAATCAAACCCGAAAGATCTAAATTTAAAATTATAGCTTTTTGTAGAATCATTGTAGAAATATTTATAATTAAAATTTTTACCTTTTGGCTTCTGGAAGTTAAATGAAAATGATTTAAACAATCCGCTTGCAGAATTGATGTGCGAAATTATACTGTCGATGTCCGGAATTTGTACCGGCGGAATAAATAATTTTGACAGATGCACCCTGCAGCCGTTGCTGTCAACAAATACCTTAAAATCTTTATTCCATGAAGAATCTCTTTTAAGCTTAGCAAAATCATTGTCGAAATGAATTGATACATTTAAATCTTGCAGTTGCCTTCCCATTTCTTTCATGTTTTTGTTTAACTCTTCGTTCCACTGTTTCATTTCATCTTTATATTTATTCTTATCAAACACAAACGGTTCGGAAAAGATAGAATCGGGAGTAAAGAAAATATATTTTTCATTTCCAGAAGATTTAACCTGGCTTACGGCTCTGGCAATAGCGCCGTTATTATAATACTTTTCAAAATCAGCAGGCATTACCTTTGCAATTTGCCCTTTGTTAACCTTTGCGGCGAAGGCAATTAAATCGGCAGCCAAAGCTTTATTAAAATTCCAAATGTTAGGATTTATGGCAACAGTGTTTTCTCTGTTAACCAGAACTTGAGATTGTAAGTCCGAAGCATAAGAATGAAGTATGGAATCCACTTCATATTTTTGTTTATCATTTAGTTTTAATGATTCCACAAATTTTTTAAGATTACTTTGTTGCGGAATTAAACCGGCCTGTTTTATTTCAAAAAATTGATTGCCTTTGCTATCGGACCCTAACTGAAGCACCTGTTTTTTCTGGTTATCCAGCGGCAGTTGATGGTAAAATGCAAAATTAAAAATATCATCGTTATTCAAATTGGCGGTATATAACAGCGGCTTTAAATTTTCCTTGTAAAATGCAGTTATGTTTGATTTCTGCTGTTCAACCAGTTTATCAACAATTTGCGGATTATACTTTAACACAACCATCAAAACAAGACTTGCGGCAACAACGCCCAAAACCGGAGCAAATTTTCTCATCTTTGCCAACAGCGGTTTTTCGGTACGCATAGTTGCAGCCAAACGGGTTTCAAAAAACGGATTTTCCGGAACAGATTTAACCGACGACACGGTTAATTGTTTTACCTTTTTTAATTCAGCAAGTTTTTCCTGAAGCTCTTTTGAAAATTTTAATTCTTCTTCTATTTTTTTAATTTCGGCGTCCGACAATTCGTTATCCAAATATGCCGAAAGCATTTCATATTTTTTGTAAAGTTTTTTCATGCTCTTAACTCCTGCTCATACGGTTTGAGCAATTCCCTCAATCCTTCCCGAGCTCTAAATATACGGGACTTCACAGTTCCTATTTCACATTGCACCGACTCTGCAATTTCCTGGTAACTTAAACCTTCAATATCTTTTAGAAGCAACGGTACTCTTAATTTTTCCGGAAGTTTCGCAATCGCCTTCTGAACTATTTCCGATATATCCATATTTTCAGGATGAATTGTATATCCAAGTTCTTCTTCTGAATCTTTTATAGGAGAAAAAATGTTACGGATTTTCATTTTTCTCAGGTAATCCTTACATTTATTAACTGTTATTCTATATAGCCAGGTAGTAAACTGGGATTCAAACCTAAAGTTGTTCAGATTTTTATATACGGTTAAAAAAACCTCCTGCGCAATATCATCAACCAAATCGTGGTTGTTCAAAGTAATGTAAATTATATTACGCACTTTTTCTTTGTGGCGTTGAACCAGCGTATTAAAAGTTGATTCATCGCCTTCGATAAATCTCTTTATAAGAGAAAAATCATCATCTAAATTTAATATCTGCGGATGTTGCAACTCTTTTTTCTTTTTTGTGAATTTCATATTTTTAGACGCACCCAAAAAATGTTTGTTCCCTAAAATTAGTTACTTTAAATAAAGAAATAAATTTTAAATTGATGCATTTGCTCTATGCAAAACAGGTGTATTTTAAGGTGTTAGCCCTCTTGCAAAAGTATCTGCATCTAGTTAAATTGTCAATAAAATTATAGGAGTTATTCATGAAAACAAAAACCGTGGAGCAATATAACGCCGTCGTTATTGAATTAAAAGGAAATGTGATGGGCGGCGACGACACTAAGGAATTTAACGAACTTCTTCACAAACTTCTGGATGAAGGTAAAAAGAATGTTATTGTTGATTTGTCTGAAGTCAAATTTATGAATAGCTCCGGTTTAGGTATGCTGATTGGTGGGCTTACCACCATGAAAAAAGGTGAAGGACAGCTAAAATTATCTCGCACTACTGATAAGATTCAAAGTTTGCTGGTTATAACAAAACTGATTACTATCTTT
>DAIERC010000258.1 GCA_027347125.1 Ignavibacteriales bacterium | reverse complement strand
CAATATGTTCATCAATATAATTAACAGCGTTCTTTTCCGTTTGGGGATAAGTTGCCTCGATATTTTTTGCATCAAACCAGCCCCAGTTTTTCGGCCACAAATGCATGGTAAGGTAATCGATATATTTTGTTTTATGAGCGGTTAAGTAATTTGTTGAATCCTGCAAACTTCCAGCAAGCCCTTCGTTGCCGGTAGATACCAAATGGTTGGGATCGATGTTATGAATAAATTGCGCAGTTGTTTCTATCCAGCGATAATACTCATCGTCCCAATAAGCATTTCTTCCCGGGCGCGGTTCGTTTGCAAGCTGCCACGCCATAATTGTGGGATCTTCATAATACCGGTCGCCGGTATATTTGTTCTCTCTTGTAACAAGAGAATAAACATAACGCAAAAACATTTCCTTGGCTTTTTCGTTGCTGTAAAACGTAGCGGAATAATCCATGAAATTGCCGTAATTTCCGTTTGCGGGGTCTACACCGCCGCCGCCGTTTGCCCAATCATTATACTGCGACATTCCGCCCGTCCATTCCCAGTAATTGTTAAGAAAGATTACCGCATGCATATCTCTTTTTCTCATTTCGGAAAGAAGAAAATCTAGACCGTCAAGCAAATCTTTATCATACACGCCCGGCTTAATTTGAATAGCCGGCTTAAGAGAATTTTGAATGTATGATTCTTCCGATGCGCCTAAAATTCTTAAGTTGGTAATTCCCAGTGATTTTAGGTTATCCAATTCTCTTACCAGTCTTTCTCTATCGCCTGTTTTGCCGGATGACCCAAGATAACAGCCGTACCATAAATTTGTTCCTGTGTAGTAATACGGCTTACCGTTTAATTCAAACTGAGTGCCGTTTACTTTTATAAAGCCAGGCTTTTCTTTCAGCAGATTATTTGAGCAAGCGTTAAATAAAAAGGCAAACGCAATGAAAGAAATTAGTATAAAAAATTTACGCATGTTTTACTCCTGTATATCAATTGTCAACATGGTTGTTGGAAGGAATATATAATTTTAAAATTACTGGTTTTATTTTTCAAAAATCGAAGCGCCACCTTTCATTTTTTAATTTGTAATTAAAAAGAAAGAGAGAGTATAATTTATTAGTTGTGTAAAAACATTTTTTATTTCAACAGTATCATCTTTTTCGTCGTTACAAAATTTCCGGCTTTTAAAGTATAGAAATAAATTCCGCTGCTCAATTTGGAAGCGTCAAACAATACGGTATAATTACCCGCTGCCTTTTGTCCGTTTACCAGGCCGGCAATTTTCTGGCCGAGCATGTTGTACACAGTTAAACTTACGTTTGATGCTTTTGGAATTGAATATTTAATTTCCGTTGACGGGTTAAACGGGTTAGGAAAGTTTTGAGACAACGCATATTTAATCGGAAGATCCGGTTTTTCGTTTTTAACCCCGGTTGCCGACAGGACGCCGTAAACTTCTATTTCGTTAATTGAAAAAGCGCTTTCATTTGAGCCGAGACCTTGCAGAAGAAATATTACATATCTTCCCGTGCCGCTCAAATTATTTAAAGTTTCAACATTGTTCGTTCCGCCGGAGCCGTTAAGAATCAAGTAGATTTGCTGCCAGTTGGTTAAATCATTGGATATCTGAATCTTATAAGTGCTGGCGTATCCCTGGCTTGCCCAGCGGATTATAATTTTATTAATATTTACGGAACGTCCGAGATCAATTTGAACCCACTGGCCGGTGCCTTTAACCGCCTGCCACCTGGTACCATTATTTCCATCGTTGATGCTTTGCGACCTACTGTAGCTATATGAATCCGTATCATTCGATGAAACGGTAACAATACCGCCCAACGCCCTATCAACCTGATCGGCCGGAAGAATTGGTATTGTAACCGTCAACGAATCACGAATATCTCCCTGAGCAATTAATGTATAAGTATTGTTTGATGAATCAGGATAAACAATAACCGAGTCAGCCGCCGGAACCGGCTGGCCGTTTAAAGTTGCGGATGATCCTTTAACAACCTGCCAAACCAGCGAGGAGCTCTCCCCGGCTCCAATACTTTTAGGCGTAGCTAAAAAAGACATTATTTTGCCCGTAGGCAGCACGGTAAGATTTATTGTTAACGAATTAGTTACATCGCCTTTTGCAATCAAATTGTAAGCGGCGTTTTGCGAAGGGTTAACAGACATACTGCCGGCAGCGGATACGCTTTGACCATTTAAAGTAACAACGGAACCGTTCTCAACATCCCAGCGGATTAAAGCGCTATCGCCCTTTTGAACGGTAGAAGGAGTCACATCAAAAGAATAAATCGTTCCTGTTTTCGGAAAGACAATAACATCATTTCTATAATTGGCAAACATAAAATTTAACGCTTGCAGCGTTCTGGTATGGTTTTGATTTTTCGCGTTGTCGTTTGCTTGTGTATCGCCCCACCACTGCCAAGACATCGCTCCGGCGTAGCCCGTTTGATAAAGCTGATCATAAAGCCGCTGGTAAGTTACACCGTAAGTATCCTGCATAAAAAATTCGCCGACAACCAAAGGCTTGGTTAACTGCCAGGTAGAATACGGATGATTGAAAGGAGATTGCGCCTGCGTTCCGTAAAAATGGACGTTGTAATAATCCAAAGTACCAAGCGTGTCGCCGCCGGCCGCAATCAAACGATCATCGCGGTAATAATTCTGGTTGGGAAGAGCCGCAATTTTTAGCAAATAATTAATATACTGGCCGGTAGTAAAATTGGTTCTATGAACTGTGTTAAACATTTGCGTCAAGGAATCTTTTTGAACTGACGATAAAGAATTAATGTTTCCCTGCGCGGATATTTTGGAAACTACGTTAACATCGGTTAATGATTGTATGGTGTTGGCCCCGCTGGTAACAAGCGCGCCAGGGTCATTTCGGTGAATCGCGCCTGCAATTAGGTTAACAACTCTTTGTATATCCGTCATCGGAACATGCGCTCTATCGCTCCACCCGAACTCATTAGAAAAACCTTCAGGCTCATTAAAAACTTCCCATCCGGCAATTGCGGGATTATCTTTCACCGCCAATACAATAGGTATCAAAGCGTTTCTAACAAAAGCCATCGTGTACGATGTATCGGTTAAAAAATTAGTGTTGCGGCCTAATACGGTTGAAGACAAACTCATTCGCATCATGTCATGCGACCATAAACAAAGCTGCAGCCCGATATCGCTCTGACGCGCTATGCTAAGGATTGTCTCAAGATTGTTAATTGCGTTAACACCGGGACCTGTAATTTTCCCGTTGTTGTCATATGCGGGAGTTCTGGTTCCGTCGGTAAACAGCCACAACCGCATAACATTACCACCGTTATCGTGCACGGTAGTAAAAATTGTTCTGAACTTTGCGGTATCAATCTGCGAAGGGCCAAGATCGCCGGCAAAATTAACCCAGGCTACATTCATCCCGCTGATAAAAATATTTTTACCGGCGTACGGAATTCTGGTCTGGGCAGATAGGTTTATCTGAAACAAAAATATTTGCAGTACTATAATAACAAGAGCGCCGAATTTTTTAGTAAACACCGCTGTAGAAAGAGTCATCTATCATCCTGTAGTGAACGTTTGAATTTA
>DAIERC010000252.1 GCA_027347125.1 Ignavibacteriales bacterium | reverse complement strand
AAATATTAACGGCATTCAAATTTATTTTGTAATTCAAAATTCTTATATTCAAACCCGTTATGATTTCTTTTAACAATTTATAAAGTTAATGTTGATGCTAACAATTACCTCTCTAAAAAATTTTTAATTTGCGGATCAATTCAAAACTTTTTTTGAACTTAAAAATTGAATCAAAGGAAACAAACCATTGCTAAAACAACTGTTCAAAACAAAAAGCCTTGATGCGCTGGTAGTTGAAGGAGAAGAACCGGAGCATCAATTAAAACGCGTACTTGGCGCTTTCGACGTAGTTATGCTGGGAATCGGCGCAATTATTGGCGCCGGAATTTTTGCTACGATCGGTACGGCTGCCGCCGGAGATTTTGCGCGCCCTGGCGCCGGACCAGCTTTAATGCTTTCGTTTGTGCTTACAGGGGTGGCGTGCGGTTTTGCCGCGTTATGTTATGCCGAGTTTGCCGCCATGGTTCCTATTTCCGGAAGCGCTTATACTTATTCTTACGGGACACTTGGGGAATTGGTCGCCTGGATTATCGGCTGGGATTTAATTATTGAATATGCCGTTGGTAATGTTGCCGTTGCTATAAGCTGGGCAAATTATTTTAAAACTTTTGTTTCCGGCTTCGGAATTATTATTCCAGATTGGATGTCCATCGATTACAGAACGGCTGCAAAAATTCCCGGTCTGATGGAACACGCGCCGCACATACTTGGCGTGCCGGTTATATTTAATTTACCGGCCTTTGCCATTGTTGCGTTAATTACTTTTGTTCTGGTAATTGGCATTAAAGAAAGCTCACGCATGAATACCATAATGGTTTTAATTAAGCTAGTTGTTTTAGGTATTTTTGTTATGGTGGGTTTCTATTATGTAAAACCGACAAACTGGACGCCGTTTGCTCCGAACGGCTGGTCCGGAATTCAAGCCGGAGCCGCAGTTGTATTTTTTGCGTATATAGGCTTTGATGCCGTTTCAACCGTTGCCGAAGAAGTGAGAAACCCTAAACGCGATTTACCGATAGGCATTATCGGTTCGCTGATTGTTTGTACAATTATTTATATACTTGTTGCCGCAGTATTCACAGGAATAATTCCTTACAAAGAATTAGTTAAAACCTTAGCAACAAGTCAGGCAGAACCGCTTACGCTTGCCATTCAATATGCTAACATTGATAAGTATGGAAATCTTTTGGTGGGAATAATAGCATTTGGTTCCGTAATTGCGCATACGGCGGTACTGCTTGTGTTTCAACTTGGCCAACCAAGAATTTTCTTTTCGATGGCCCGGGATGGCCTGCTTCCTCAAAGTTTTGCTAAAGTACATCCGAAATATCGTACACCGTATGTCACCACTATTTTTACCGGCCTTGCGGTTGGCATAACCGCAATGTTTACAACTATTGATGAAATGGTAGACCTTACAAACATAGGAACATTGTTTGCCTTTATGCTTGTTTGCGCAGGAATAATAATTTTAAGAAAAAAAGAACCTGATCGCCCACGCAGTTTTAAAACACCGTTTGTTCCCTGGGTTCCCATTTTAGGTATTCTTGCGTGTTTATATTTGGCAACCGGTTTGCCATGGATTACGTGGGTAAGGTTTGTCGGATGGTTAATTCTCGGAATGGCGGTTTATTTTTCTTACGGTTATAAAAGAAGCAAATTAAGGAATGAATTGTAAGCCGGTTAGTAACCATACGATTCAAAGATGCGTAGTAACGTGTTGGCATGAAGAATTAAGAAGATGTTTTGAATCATGCAATCATGCTTTGTAAAAGTCAATTAATTATTTTTCAATTTTAATTAATAAACGAATTGAAATTACTTTCGGCTGATAAACTTGAGCGCGGATTAGGACTGAAAGAAGCTACCGCTCTCAACATGATTGATATGATTGGCATCGGACCGTTTATCGTTTTGCCTATCGTTATCCAGGAAATGAACGGGCCGCAGTGCATGATTGCCTGGGTGCTCGGTGCACTGCTTGCGTTTATGGACGGCCTGGTTTGGTCTGAACTGGGCTCTGCAATGCCCGAAGCAGGCGGCAGCTATGTTTTTCTTAAAGAAATTTACGGGCCCCAAAGTTGGGGCAAGCTATTTTCGTTTCTTCTTATCTGGCAAACTGTTTTTCAGGCGCCGCTTGTTATTGCGTCCGGCTCCATCGGCTTTTCACAATATTTAACCTTCCTTGTTCCGCTAGCTCCGTTAGAGCAAAAAGCAGTTTCGGGTATGCTTGTTATTTTACTTGTTATTCTTCTTTACAGAAAAATTACTACTGTAGGAAAAATTTCACTCTTTTTATGGATAGGCGTTATAGCCACAATTTTATGGTTAATATTCGGCGGAGTTACACATTTTAATCCCAGGTTGGCTTTTGATTTTCCGGAAGGTGCGTTCAATTTATCGTTTATGTTTTTTGTCGGATTGGGAAGCGCGTCTGTGCAAACAATTTATACTTACCTTGGCTATTATAACATTTGTAATCTTGGCTCCGAGTTAAGGGAACCGGAGAAGAATATTCCAAAGAGTATTATTTTTTCAATTTCCGGCATAGCGGTTTTATATCTTGCGATGCAGCTAAGCGTACTTGGCGTTGTTCCATGGCGTGAAGCAATGAACTCAAAATTTATTGTAAGTACATTCGTTCAGAAAATATACGGCTCCGATGCTGCCGTTGTTGCAACGGTATTAATTTTATGGATTGCTTTTTCATCATTATTTTCAGCGCTTCTCGGCTATTCCAGAATTCCTTATGCTGCCGCAGTCGATGGAACATTTTTTAAAATATTTTCAAAAATTCATCCGAAGAAACATTTTCCTAGCGCATCGCTTTTAATTTTGGGGGCAATCGCGTTTATCTTCAGCCTTCTCTTCAGGCTTAAAGAAGTGATAAGCGCAATACTGGCAATGAGAATTCTTGTACAATTTATCGGGCAAGCGGTGGGAATAATGATATTAAGAAAAAATAAACCGTCCGGGTTTTTCCCTTTTAAAATGTGGCTTTATCCTTTGCCTGCATTAATTGCCATCTTGATGTGGATCGGTTTGTTTTTATCAACGGGATTTTTCTTTGCCCTGGGAGGAGTTGTTGTCATGTCGGCAGGCGCGGTTGTATATTTTGTAAGAGCTAATTATAAAAAGGAGTGGCCGTTTAATTCGTAACCTATTAAAGTGTTTGTTAAGGTTGTTCGCCTGTTGTATAAGGATAATTTCTTACGTCGCCGGTAAAAAAGATGTAGGGGTAAAAGCGCGTCGGAACGTAAGATAAATAAAAATAAAGCATGGCGCTCGCGCCGTACATTAAAGTTTTGGCGTCATATCCAAGCGCTCTAAGATAAGCTGCCAAATATGCGCTTAAATGCCCCGAATAACTATAGATTAAAATTTTTCTATTGTTAGGAAATGTTTGTAAATGGAAAGTGCTTTTTATATCATAAGACGGATGGTATAAAACAGTATTTATATAATGTCCCGATCCTTGAGAATCTTCCTTATAATGGTAATACAGCGAGTCTTTTCCGTAACAGGCAATGTAATAAGATGTGGGGCTAGCTAAAAGATCAGAGACATAAACAAAATTTGTGTTGTAATTAAATCCTTCTTTAATCAAAGAAGCAATTCTGTCTTTAATTTTGTCTGATAGGTTTTTAAAAGAATTATTTAGTGTTACATCTGGCAAAGGCGTCATTTCTGGGAACGGATAAGTTTTATTGTAAAAAGCACTGTATGCCGCAAAAGCTTTGTTGATGTTATTTTCCCAGATAGCTGAAAAGTTTTTATTCCATTCGGCCATTCCAAAAAGTAAATTATAAATATTGTTAAAGCCGTAAAGTCTTAAAAGACAAGTATAGTATGAAGAGGCCTGACCGTTTTCATCAACAAGCACAACTTTGGGATATGTCTGTATGTTTTTGCCGGTCAGAAATTGTAAGAGTGAATCGTGCTGAATATTAAATGCCCCGGCGATATGCCCCGCAACATACGCATCATGCGATCTTAAATCAACAATTAGATATGTATTTATGTTGTTATATACCTCATCTGTTTTTACTATTGACGGCATTTGATCCGAATTTATATAATCATCGTTTTCCTCAAAATAATTTAACTCCAGCGCGGCATTACTTATGCTTATGTTAATTGTAGGTGAGACATTGTCTTTCAAACATCCCTGGAACAGGAAGAAAATGGCTACAGCCAGAAGAATTATTTTTTTTGATGCCGGATTCAATAAACCATTCCTTAATTTGTTT
>DAIERC010000242.1 GCA_027347125.1 Ignavibacteriales bacterium | reverse complement strand
AAAACAAAATACCATGCGTGCCTTATCGGCTTGCTTCCCAGGTGCCCCATATCAGCGTATAACGCCTCACCTCCGGTTGCACAAAGGATTACTTCGCTAAGAACAAAAAATCCGGTTAACCCGTTATGCAGCATAAATTCAATAGCATAATAGGGGCTTGCGGCCGACAAAATATTGGGAGAATCTACTATATAATATAATCCTGATAATAAAAGCACGGAAAACCAGATGATCATTATCGGCCCGAACGTGAACGAGATTGTATCTGTACCGTGGTACTGAAACGCGAATAGCGATATGGTAATAATACTTGTAATGATAATTACGGTTGCTAAGCTAATGTGGCCTATGCCTGGAATAAACTTCAAACCTTCAACAGCTGATAGGATACTGATTGCTGGTGTAATTACGCCGTCTCCCATTAAAAGCGAGACGCCTACAAATCCCAGGAATGTTGCAAACGCCGCCCTTCTGCCTGTCTTAACACCGCTTGTTAAAATTTCTTTTAATACAATAATACCGCCTTCGCCTTTTATGCTTAAGCTCATGGCCAGCCATGCGTATTCCACACTTACAAGTATAATTAAAGACCAAAATATAAGCGACAATACGCCCATTAAGTTTTCGGGAGTCGGGGCTGTTAATGTGAATATAACGGTTAATGTGTAAATAGGACTTGTGCCGATATCTCCAAAAACAAGCCCCATAGCCTGCATAATTTCTTTAAAGGATGAGAAACTTTTTCTTACATGCATTATTCTGCTGCCGATTTACCTCTTTAAAATTTAACACTTTCACGACAGGTAATTATTCAATCTATTACCGCGCAATTAGTTAAGTTGTCTCAAAGTTAATAATATTTTTTTTAATATCACTGTTGCATTCTTATTAAAACTTTTTATAACCCGCCGACTAATTACCCAGCCTTCTTTTCCACGCTGCTTTAACCAGCCAAATTA
This sequence comes from Ignavibacteriales bacterium, assembly GCA_027347125.1. GTDB lineage: Bacteria > Bacteroidota > Ignavibacteria > Ignavibacteriales > Ignavibacteriaceae > FEN-1297. The sequence goes on along the minus strand of DAIERC010000242.1, from coordinate 7,690 downwards.
AACTTCCTAAAAGAACAAGCATTAATATTCTTGCTCCCCAAATATAAGGCACGTTTTCCGCGGGAACTCCTTTTAACATGAAAATCGGGATAGCGTCTTTAACCAGCCACCAGAGCAATATTGTTGCAAGAATAACCGGAGTAACAAATTTCATTACGAAAAGAAATATTCTCGGAATTTTAATTTCGCCGCCCCTGTTCATTTCGTCCCATGCTTTATCTGCGCCGAAGACCCACATAAACAAAATCGTTTCGATTAACGCGAATAATACTAGCCCGAATGTGCCAGCCCAATAATCCATTTCGTCAAGGAAGCCGTACCTCAAAAAGAAAATTACAAACTGTACTGAAATAATTACTACTATTGCAAGAATAGTCGTGGCTTTTTTCCTCGTCATTTTAAATTCTTCTTCAAGAAAAGAAATTAGCGGCTGCCCCATTGCAACCGACGACGTAATGCCTGCAAAGAACAACAGCAAAAACCAGATAAACCCGAAGAAAGGGCCGTAAGGTATTTGATGAAATATCAGCGGCATCGAAACAAAACCAAGATCGAAGGCGCCGGCATTTGCAATTTGTGTGGTCATTGCTATGCCGAAAAACGCTACCGCGGCTGGAATAGCAATTGAACCGCCCATTATAACTTCTACAAATTCGTTTGTGGCCGAAGTACTTAACCCGGAAAGAGCTATATCGTCGTTTGCTTTTATGTAACTCGCGTATGCTTGTATTGTCCCCATTCCGACAGACAATGTAAAAAATATTTGTCCCGCAGCCGCTAACCATACTTTTGGATTTCCCAAACTGGAAAAGTCAGGATTCCAGATAAAGGCCAAACCGTTCTCAATTGAATTTTGAGGAATTGCGGGGTTTGGTGTTCCCAGGGTTAAAACTCTTATTGTTAAAATTATCCCGAATAAGAAAAGCAGCGGCATACCTATTTTAGCCAGCCGTTCTATCCCCTTTGTAATTCCTTTATACAATATCCAAAAGTTTATTCCGAATGTAATCAGCATAAAAATGTATGAAGGCCAGATGTTTGTAAAGTGACCGCCTATAGCTCTGCCTTGATAACTGTATAGAAAAGTTCGCATCGCACTGAAGTTTTGCTCGTTAAAATACATTTTGGTAATTGAAAAAAAACTGTAGCCGAGTGTCCATGATTCTATGTAGGTATAATAAATCATTATAACCAATGAGATGAATAAGCCTAGCGTGCCGAAATATTTTGCCAAGTTATTTTTCCAAAGTACGTTAAACATTCCCGGCGCACTGCCGTGATTGTATTTTCCGCCGTTCCTGCCTATTCCCCATTCAATCCACATCAACGGAATGCCGAGTAAAAGAAAAAATATAAAATAAGGAATCATAAAAGCACCGCCGCCGTTTTGCGCGGCTTGTACCGGAAATCTTAAGAAATTACCCAAACCGACTGCGTTACCTGCAACGGCTAAAATTAGACCAATTTTACTACCCCATTGTTCTCTTTCGATTTGTTCGGCCATTTGAACTCCTATATTATCAAGAAAATTATTTATGCAACCGTTGTTTTATTGAAAATAAATTTATGATTAACGTAAAACTTAAGTTCCGTTTGAAAAATATGGCGCAAAAAAATATGAAATATTATAAAATTGTAAAAGTAATTTATGGTATTTATCAGTTCAAAGGTCCGGCTTGAAGTTTTAAGAATAATCTTCTTCAAATATGCTTACAACAGATTTGCCGGCATCATTTCAATCCGGAATAATCAAGACATAAAAAAGAAAAAAGGATTTGCCTATCCCCAATGCATCAGGTATTATTTTATTTCTACTACAGTTAAAAAACATGGTTGTATACTTAATACATTTTATTTTCAAATACAATTTTTAAGGTCATTGTTATTATGTATATCCGGCTGTATTTACAGTTAATTTGTTTTTATCAATTCGGAAATTGGAAAAGTAAATTCAAAAATTTATCTTAACTTTGTAAATGTTTATTTGTAATTCTTAAGATCATTTTTAAATTTATGGAATAACGGTATAAGCGGATTTATATTGTTGCTCTTTACTATTTTCTAATGTTTGTTCGAAATAAATTTAAATAACTTATCGTGGAAAATGGAAACTAAAAAGATTGTTATTATTGACGCAATGGCTTTGGCGTATAAGGCTTACTTCGCTTTCATTAACCGGCCACTCATCTCTTCAAAAGGCGAACCCACTTCGGCTGTTTACGGATTTATAAATCAGCTGCTGAAGATAATGGAAGAAAATAAACCCGACTACCTTGCCGTAGCTTTTGATTCGAAGGAAAAAACTTTTAGGCACGACAAGTTTGAGGCCTATAAATCTTCGCGCGCTGAAATGCCTGAAGATATGATTCCGCAGATTGACAGAATAAAACAAATAATCGAAACGATGAAAATACCGATTTATATTATGCCGAAATATGAGGCCGATGATATAATCGGTACGATTGTTAAGAAGGCGGAGGAAGCGGGTCTGGAATCGTACGTTTTTACTCCCGATAAGGATTTTAACCAGCTTGTTACCGATAAGGTAAAAATTGTAAAACCAGGTAAAAGCACAGATGAAATTGTTATTTATGATGTAAAAAAAGTAACGGATGAATTCGGATTTGAACCGAAACAGATGATTGATTACCTGGCATTAATCGGCGATAAATCGGATGATATTCCCGGTGTTGCCGGCATCGGCCCTAAAACTGCTACGCCGCTTATTCAAGCTTACGGCAGTGTTGAAGAAATTTATAAACATATTGACGAAATTGAAAAGGCCGGCACTAAAAATAAATTGATTGAGAATAAAAAAAGTGCATTTCTTTCGAAAGAACTGGCTACCATTCACTGTGAGGTTCCTGTTAAAATTAATTTTGAGGACGCGGAATTAAAAGCCCCTGATTTCAATAAGCTGAGAGAAATATTTATTGAGCTTGAGTTCAAAGCGTTGTACAGCAGGCTTCTAAATGTTTATGATAAATCTGGCACAAAAAATGAACCGGAAGAATTCTTGCCCGGCGAAGTTACGGCTTTCGATAAAGACAAAGTATCTTATAAACTTGTAAAGGATATAAAATCGGCAAAAGAGCTTGCCGGTATGCTAGCGAAGCAAAAGCTGTTTGTGTTTGATACCGAAACCGACGGCCTGGATACTTTTAAGCTCGCGTTAGCGGGCGCGTCGTTCTGCGCAAAACCTTCGGAAGCATATTTTGTGGCTTTAAATCCGGAAAAGAAAGATCACGAATTATTTTCTGAAGACATTACCGATAGAATTTACTTAAATGATTTTGTAGAAATTTTCAAGCCTGTTTTTGAAGATGAAAAAATCAAAAAGATTTGCCAGAACGGGAAGTTTGACATTTCAGTTTTAAGAAGCAAAGGGATTGAAGTAAAAAATTTTTATTTCGATACAATGCTCGCAAGCTATGTAATCGATCCGGATCAAAAACACGGAATGGATGAGTTGTCTCAAAAATATCTTAACTACAAACCCATTCCACTTTCCGATTTAATCGGCGCGAAAAAAGATCCTTCAAAAATTTTTGAAGTTGATTTGCAAACCTTATCAAATTATTCCGCCGAGGATGCCGACGTTACTTACAGACTTTATGAAATTCTGGACAAAGAACTTGAATCAAATAACCTGAAAAAAGTTGCCTACGATGTTGAATTCCCGCTCGCGCCGGTGCTTGAAGATATGGAAAGAGAAGGTATAAATATAGATAAATCGGCATTAAACTCTTTAAGCAACGATCTTCAAATATTAATGGATAATTACACAAAAAAGATCTATGAATCTGCCGGAGAAGAGTTCAACATTAATTCACCTTTACAAATGCAAAAAATTCTTTTTGATAAACTTGGACTTAAAACAGGCAAGAAAACCAAAACAGGTTTTTCAACCGACGCCCGCTCACTTGAAACACTCCGCGGAGAACATGAGATAATAGATATTATTCTTGATTACCGGCAGGTATCTAAATTAAAATCAACATATGCCGATTCGCTTCCTAACTTAATAAAACCAGCTACCGGCCGAGTGCATACAAGCTTTAATCAAACCGTAGCTTCTACCGGAAGGCTTTCCAGCAATGATCCGAATCTTCAAAACATTCCTATCAGAACCGAACTTGGAAAAGAAATTAGGAAAGCGTTTGTACCGAGAAATAAGGATTATATAATTCTCAGCGCAGATTACAGTCAGATCGAGTTGAGAATTTTGGCAAGCATTTGCGGCGATAAGGGTTTGGCAAAAGCTTTTAAGAACGGCCAAGACATACACCGCAGCACCGCCGCGCTTGTATTCATGGTTAAACCCGAAGATGTTACTCCCGATATGAGAAGAAAAGCTAAAGAGGTGAATTTCGGAATTCTATACGGCATCGGCCCGTTTGGATTAAAAACAAGATTGGGCGTAACCCAAACCCACGCTAAAGAAATTATTGAAACATACTTTAATACTTTTAAGAATGTAAAAAACTATATGGACGACTCGGTGCTGAAAGCAAAAGAAAAAGGTTATGCCGAAACATTACTCGGAAGAAGAAGATTTTTGAAAAATATTAACAGTAGCAACAGGGTTGTTCGGCAGTTTGAAGAAAGAGTAGCTATAAACATGCCGATTCAAGGAACCGCCGCTGATATGATAAAGCTTGCGATGATTAATATCCAGAAAGAGCTCGTTAAACGAAATACAAAAACCAAAATGGTTTTACAGGTTCATGATGAGCTGGTGTTTGACGCACACAAAGATGAAATAGACGTGCTAAAACCATTGATAAAAGAGATGATGGAAAACGCCCTGCCGATGGAAGTTCCTATTTTGGTTGAGACCGGTACCGGCGATAACTGGCTTGACGCTCATTAAACAAACGGCATGATACATTTTATCATCACATAAAAATATTTTATATGGAAGTTAATCCCGTTAATATAAAAAAAATACTTTGCATTAAGCCCCGCGGTATTGGAGACGTAGTTCTTTCAACCATAATTTTGGAAAACTTAAAAGCATATTTTAAAGACGCAAAAATAGATTACCTTACCGAAGATTTCGCTGTTTCGGCAGTTGCGAATAATCCTCTTGTCAACAAAGTTCTTTCGATGAGGAATAAAGAATTCCCTTTGAGTGTAGCGCTTAGAATAAGACGCGAAAAATATAACATGGTTTTTGATTTATGGTCTAACCCGAGAAGTGCGCAAATTACATTTTTGTCGGGCATAAAATATAGGATAGGTTTTGCGTACCGCGGCAGAAAGTATGCTTACAACATTTTAGCAACATCCGGTAGAGGCGCGCATCATTCCGCCGAACATAATCTTGAGTTGTTAAAAATTATCGGTGTTCCGGTTACATCTAAAAATATTCATTATAACGTTCCGGAAAAAGAAAACACTGCCGCTAAAGATTACCTAAAGAACATTTTGCCTGCCGGTCATTCGGTATTCGGAATAATCCCCTCCGGCGGCTGGGCTTCTAAAAGATGCGACGCTTCAAAATGGGTGGATATTTGTAAAGCAATTTATAAAAAATATAAAGTAGTATTCCTAATTCTTTGGGGCCCTGGCGATGAGGATGACGCAAATTATTTAAGAACTCATTTCCCGGGAAAAACATTTTTAGCACCGCCCACTTCGGTTAAAGAGATGGCCGGGTATATTAAAAATTGCAGTATGGTTTTGGCAAATGATTCTGGTCCTATGCATATATCCGCGGCGATGGGAATTCCTACTTTGGGGATTTTCGGTCCCACAAATCCGGAAATGCACGGCCCGTATTCCGGTAAATCGGATTATATAATAAAAAAAGATTTGCCGTGTATAATTTGCAACAAACAGGAATGCCCCCTTCATCATGAATGTTTTTTAGATTTGCCTGTTAACGATGTAATAAATAAAATTGAGTTATTAATCCGGAAAAATAATCTTGTTATAGAAAAGAATGAAAAAGTTTGAAATCTTCCTTAAAAATTTAATTCTTCATATTCTCCTTTTACAGAAGCCCGTAAAAAGAAAACCACACAATGGTTCATCCATTCATTATAAGATATTGGTAATTAGATTAAATCGTATCGGAGATGCGCTGGTAACTACTCCCCTTCTAAAAGAATTAAGAAAATATCTTAACACAAAAATTTTTCTGCTGGCTGATAGGAAAAACTATTTTGTGTATAATAACAATCCGGATGTGGATGAAATAATCATTTTTAATAAAGGGCTAAAAGGAATATTTGAAGTCTTAAGATTAATCAAGACCGAAAAGATTGATACGGTTGTTGACTTGCACGATGATGTCTCGACAACGGTTAGTTACATTATTGCGCTGGCAAATACACCTAACAAGTACGGACTTGAAAAAGAGAATAAAAGTATTTACACCGAAACTATTCCCAGACCCGATCCCAAAACCAACCATGTTATTGTTAGATTGCTTCAACTGGCAAAACTTTTTTCAATCGAACCTGAGATAAAAGGTGCTAATGTCCGTTTTTACCCGTCGGTAAAGGCAGTGAGCAAAGCGGAAGAATTTATTTCGAATAAATATTCTCAAGGATTTTTTTTAATTGGAATAAATATTTCCGCGGGAAGCGCGGCCCGCTTTTGGGGAGTTGATAAATACAAACAGCTTATAGAATATATTAGTCATTACAAATGCAAAGCATTGCTGCTTTCCGCTCCCGTAGATTTACACTTGGCTGAAGCTATTTCAGAAAATAATTTTCCTATTTTTTCTTCAAAGAATTATGATGAGTTTGGCGCGATGATTTCAAAACTTAATTTGTTAATTACCCCGGATACTGCCGCGGTTCATTTGGCTTCCGCTTACAAGATACCGGTTTTCGGGCTATATGTGCAATACAATACCGATGATATGATCTGGTCGCCCTACCAATCGGATTTTGAATATGTTTTAACGAAAGAACCGACTTTAAAAAACATTACTTTTGAAGAAGTAAAACTAAAACTTGGGCCGTTTTTAAATAAATATATTTTAAAGGAAAAAAGTAATTAATATTTCCATGCGGGATTAGATGTATGATTGATGCATGCATGTGAAACTCATAATTTTATAAAGCGATGTTTAATAATAATTATTTCCATTTATGTTCGGTAAAAATATAAATCCTTTCGTTATTAGCCGAAGAACCGGCAGGCCCCTTATTCTCGACGGTGCGATGGGAAGCATGCTTCAGCAATCCGGTATTAAAAGCAGCGGCTCAATGTGGATGTCAAAAGTTAATCTGGATAATCCTGAAATAGTTTATAAAATTCACCGTGAATATATTTCGGCTGGTGCGGATATAATAACCACCAATACTTTCAGGACAAATCCGCTTGCTGTTGAAAACTTCGGGGCCAGGATAAACCAGAAAAATCTCGTTAAAGAAAGCGTAAAACTTGCATTGTCGGCTGCGGCGGGACATGATGTCTTTGTTGCCGGTTCTAATCCTCCCGCCGAGGATTGTTACCAGGCTGTCAGGAAAACATCTCTCAAAATTATTAAGGATAATCACTATAAACATATTGAATACCTGATGGAAAGTGGTTCTCATTTTATATTAAATGAAACACAAAGTCATTTTGATGAAATAAAAATCATATCGATGTTTTGCTCTAAAAATAATATTCCTTTTGTTATGAGTTTGTTTACTGATGAAGATTTAAAATTACTTTCAGGTGAAAA
>DAIERC010000202.1 GCA_027347125.1 Ignavibacteriales bacterium | reverse complement strand
TTCTTGTGCTCGGGTTTCAGGATATAAGAAACATCGTTACGGCATTATCACTTTCCGATTCTATTAAAACGGCTCCGAGTAAATTTTTTGATCCATATGAGTTTTGGCTACATTCTATGGTTGTTGGCACTGCGGCCAAGGGAATATCGTTAAACTTCGGTTTTGATTTCGGAAGCGAAGCCTTTGTTGCCGGTATTCTTCACGATATAGGCATCCTTGTAATCTATAAATTTTTTAACCCGGAGTTTAACCAAATTATAGACATAATCAATTCTGAAAAAATAAGCATGCTGGAAGCCGAAAAAAAAGCGCTCGGTATAACACATCAGGAAATTGGCAAGTTTTTATCTGAAAAATGGGAGCTTCCTTACATACTTTGTGATTCTCTTAATTATCATCACCGGCCAATGAAAACGCTGGAGAATAAATATTTTGTCTCAATTATTCATCTAGTTGATTACATGACCCAAAAACTTGGAGTCGGAAATTTTTATTGGGATAAGGATTTTGAACTTGATCCCGGAATAATCGAGCTGCTTAATTTTCCTTCGGAAGAAGCTCTGGATAATTTTATTGCGGATTACGACGAAATGTTCCGGGTTACGGCAGAATCGCTAAAAATTTAAATTCTTTGTAATTAAATTTTACTTCGCCGAAAAATATTTCCATTCTTAATGTATCTTTATTTTTAATTAATTAAAACGAAGATGATGACCGAGCATATTCTTTCCGGCATATACATTTACCCTATAAAATCGGCCTCCGGCCTCCTGGTTAAGGATGCAGAAGTTGAAGAGCGGGGGCTAAAATATGACCGGCGCTGGATGATAGTTGACGCGGATGGAAAATTTATTTCGCAAAGAACACATCCAGAAATGTCACTTCTTTCCGTTGGTATATTAGGCGACGGTCTGGTTGTTTCCCACAAAACTAAAAATTACGAACCGCTTTTTATCCCGTTCTATATCGATGTGGAATATTTAAGAGAAGTTGAAATATGGGACGATAAATGTTCCGCGGTATTGGTAAGCAATTCTGCCGATTGCTGGTTCAGCAAGGTGCTAAATATACCGTGTCAGCTTGTGTACATGCCCGACGAATCCAATCGCCTTGTTGACTCAAAATATTCAACCGGAAAAGAAATAGTAAGCTTTGCCGACGCATACCCGTTTCTGCTTACCGGGCAATCTTCACTTGATGATTTAAATTCAAAATTGAATACACCTGTTTCTATGAACCGTTTTAGGCCCAATTTGGTTTTTAATGGCGGAACTCCATTTATAGAAGATAGCTGGAAAAAATTTGAAATAGGAAGCGTTACATTTTTTCCGGTAAAACCTTGTGCAAGATGCAGCGTTATCACGGTTAACCAGGAAACAGGATTGCATGGTAAGGAACCGCTTAATGTTTTATCATCTTACAGAACGGTTGGAAACAAAATTTTGTTCGGGCAAAATCTTATTCATAACGGAAAAGGTAAAATAAGAATTAATGATTCGCTGAAAATTTTAGAGTAGTTGCGGAATAAATTTTTATCACACAACAAAAGGAATTTTATGGGGAATGCGCAAAACGGCATTGCAAAAAAAACAAAAGGCGGATGGAAATTTCCCCGCGCTTTCTGGACGGCAAACGTTGTTGAGCTTTTTGAAAGGGCCGCATACTACGCGGTATTTATTGCAATTACGCTTTACCTTACACGAGTTGTTGGCTTTAACGATATAAATGCCGGCTGGATTGGCGGAGTGTTTGCCGCCGGATTATATTTTTTACCTCCGTTCAGCGGTGCGTTTGCCGATAAAATCGGCTTCCGCAAAGCAGTTATACTTGCCTTTGCGCTTTTATCAATTGGCTATTTTACACTTGGGGCTTTGCCATATAAAGAAACCGTTATACCTGCGCTTGTAATTCTGATGTTCGGCGGATCATTTATTAAATCAATTATTACCGGTACTGTTGCAAAAACTACTAATGAAGAAACAAGAGCCAGGGGATATTCCATCTTTTACGGTTTGGTAAACATAGGCGCATTCCTCGGAAAAACATTTGCATATCCGCTGCGACTAAATTGGGGTTTGGAATCGATAAATTTTTATGCCGCAACCATGGCGTTTATAGCCATGATCATTGTCTTCTTTTTTTACCGGTCTGTTAATATAGACGGCGAAGGGAAAACATTTAATGAAACATGGAAAGGCCTAATGCGGGTTGTTACAAACATGAAGCTGCTGCTTCTTATTATAATTGTTACGGGCTTTTGGATAATTCAACATCAGCTTTACGCAACGATGCCCAAGTATGTTTTAAGAACCGTCGGCGAGCACGCTTCGCCGGAATGGATTGCAAACGTAAACCCATTTGTGGTTATGATG
>DAIERC010000189.1 GCA_027347125.1 Ignavibacteriales bacterium | reverse complement strand
GAGAATCGAGTATCAAGAATCCGGATTTTTTTTCAGCTTCGACTAGCATTGTAATCTTTTGGAAGAGCTGAATGTTCTGTTCGTTCTTCTTCCCTAGAACGTTTTTCTCACATTTATTTTTGTGAAGCTGTATATCAATTTTACAACTCCCGAAACCCGAACAAGCAGTTGTTCTTTTTGCAACATAATCTAATGCGGCTTTTTTTTCAATGGTGATCTACTGTTGCTAAATCTGACTTTTTTTTACCCGGTTTTGTGCGGTTATAAATCCCCATTTTTCAAAATGCAAATGGCAGCTAAAGGGAACTTTAAGCTGCATTTTTAAGCTAGAAACGCACTTTTTAGTAAAAAACAATTTTTTTATCGCCTCAAAAAAAATGTTTTCTGCGAAAAACAATAAGTTTTTAACCAAATATAAATTCTTTTTAGTGATATAAATTATGTTTTTAAGCTCCATAATTTTTTTTGCAGGGCTTCAATATTTTTATCCGAGGATTAAAAAACGTAATACCGGATAAAAAATTTTTAAACCGGTACTAAGAAATTAGGAATAGTGTAAACAAATTTTTTTACTGTGCGGAAAAACAAGAAATTGCAAACAACAATTTCTTTAACGGTATAAAAAAATAATGGTTCGTAAAAAACAATTTCTTTTTTGAAAATAAATAATTTATACCACGGACAGATTTAAAAATAACCGCCGCAAATAACCGGATTATTCTCGATCTCCAAACGAGAAAGAAGAAGCGCCTGTTGCTGTTCTCGGAATCCTTGCGATAACTCTGTCTGCCAATCTGGAAAACGGAAGACTCTGCAGATAAACGGTTCCGGTTCCTCTCAGCGTTGCAAGAAATAATCCTTCTCCTCCGAGGAACATAGTTTTAAGATCGCCTGCTTTTTGAATATCGTAATCCAAACCGGGAGTAAAAGCAACAAGACAGCCCGTATCAACTCTTAAAGTTTCTCCTTTTAATTCTTTGCGAATAATTGTTCCGCCGGCATGAAGAAACACAAGACCGTCGCCGTTTAATTTTTCTAAAATAAATCCCTCGCCGCCGAAGAATCCCGCGCCCAATTTTTGAGTGAACGCGATGCTGATTGAAGTACCAAGCGCGGCGCATAAGAATGCTTCCTTCTGGCATAAAAGTTCATTGCCGAACTCCTGTAAATTCACGGCGATAATTTTGCCCGGGTACGGAGCCGCAAAAGAAACTTTTCTTTTACCGCTTCCCATATTTATGAAGTGAGTAATAAAAATAGATTGACCCGCAAGCGCACGTTTGCCTGCATCGAGCACTTTTCCGAAAAAACTTTTATCCTGAGAAGAACCGTCCCCGAACTTTGCTTCGAAGGTTATACTATCTTCGAGATAGCACATAGCTCCCGCTTCTGCAATAACTGTTTCTCCCGGGTCCAATTCAACTTCAACTAGTTGTAAATCGTTGCCCAAAATTTCGTAATCAATTTCCGGTGATCTCATTTTTTTCTCCTAACTTTGTATTGGGAAATTTGTAATGGATTAAAAATTTTTTTAAGTCAACGCATAAATTTGCCGCGGTTTCGTACGTCTTCCAATTTAATTCCGTATTTGGAAAATTCTGCAATTGAAAATACTATTCCGTAACATAAACTTAAACCATCAGCGGCTTTTAATAAGCCGGATTTTACATAGTATAGTTATTAATGCCTGAAAAATTGTTTTGATGCAATCTATATTCTTCATGCACGTTTTCTTATATTTGCCGGAAAAATTTTCGAGAGGTGAGCCATCGCAAAGAATCAGAATGAAACCGTTGAAAAAATTGTATCGCTTGCAAAGCGCAGGGGATTTGTATTTCAGTCATCGGAAATTTACGGCGGCTTAAACGGCTGCTGGGATTACGGTCCGTTAGGTGTTGAGCTTTTGAAAAATGTTAAGGAAGAATGGTGGAAAGCAATGACTTACCGCGAAGACGTTGAAGGCTTAGATGCTTCCATCTTAATGCATCCGCGCGTTTGGGAAGCTAGCGGTCACGTTGAAAATTTTACAGACCCGATGATAGACTGCAAGCAATGTAAAGCGCGTTTCCGTTTAGATACTCTTACGGAATTGATCTCTGAAAAAAATAAAGAGAAAGCTCTCAAAGAATTGGATGCTTCGCTTTTGGTAAAAGAAGGTTCACTCGATGATAAATTTACCGCGGTTCTTGAAGACGCGAACTTATCCGTCAAGCTGCTTGAACTTTTAGGTTGTCCTCAATGCGGAAATAAAGGCACATTCACACAGCCGCGTAAATTTAATTTGATGTTCAAAACATTTCTCGGCCCAGTTGACGATGCGGCAAACATAATTTATCTGCGCCCGGAAACAGCGCAAGGTATATTTGTAAATTTTTTAAACGTGCTTAACTCAAGCCGTCAAAAACTTCCTTTTGGAATCGCTCAGATTGGTAAGGCTTTCCGTAATGAAATCAACACAAAAAATTTCTTATTCCGTACGCGAGAGTTCGAGCAAATGGAAATGCAGTTCTTCTGCAAACCCGGAAGCGATATGGAACATTACGAAGCGTGGAAAGAAAGAAGAATTGCATGGTTCAAATCTTTGGGAATGACGCCGACCAAATTGCGCTTTCATGATCACCCTAAAGATAAACTTGCCCACTACGCTAGAGTAGCTACCGATATTGAATATGAATTCCCGTTTGGATGGGGAGAGATTGAAGGAATTCACAACAGAACAGATTTTGATTTAAGCCGGCATCAGCAGTATTCCGGAAAATCCCAGCAGTATTTTGATGATGAATCCAAAGAAAAATTTATTCCGTTTATTATTGAAACCTCCGCCGGCGCGAGTCGTTCTTTTATGGCGTTCTTGGTTGATGCTTATTACGAAGAAGAAGTTAACGGCGAGCAGCGCAGCGTATTAAGATTTCATCCGAAGCTGGCGCCTATTAAAGCTGCAATCTTTCCGCTTGTGAACAAAGACGGTATGCCGGAAATAGCAAGAAAGATTGAAAGCGATCTTCGTCCTTACTTAAGAATATTTTATGATGATAAAGGAGCTGTTGGAAGAAGGTACAGAAGAATGGATGAAGCAGGAACACCTTTCTGCATTACTGTTGATACGCAGACATTGCAGGATCAAACAGTCACTGTTCGCGAACGCGATTCTATGCAGCAAGTTAGAGTTGCTATAAGCGGATTGCTGACTTACTTGTTGGAAAAAATTAGATAAGCCTTTGTAGAGACGCGCCTACCTCGTCGGCAGACAGGCTGAACGCGTCTCTTTTTCTAATCTCCGCCGAACCACCACATGCAATTATTATCGAGAGATATATTTTCGTTCTTAGGTTTGTAAAAAGGTATTTCATATTCTTCCCCAAAAAGCCAGAATCTTTTTTTGTTAATAATCTCAGGATAAAAGCAAGGACCGAGTGCGTTAACGTTGGCTTTGGGAAGTATTCCGGAATTTAACGTTCGCATAATTTCTGCTAGAGAACCGTCGCCAGCATAAAATCTAATCAAGGCGCTCAGACTTCCGTTTGATATTACAAGTGATTCCGTTTTACAGCGTTTATAAAGATCGCGAATGAAATCATCAAGTGATTTTACACCATTTGAGTTCTTCATTATGGCGGCATTTAGATTGCACAATAAAATGTTTCCGCGTTGTACGGTTATTTCGTTTAAGTCACGATCAGTCCAGAAACCTTTCGCGGTTTTTTCATTGGTTTCAAATCTAGATGATGATGTGTAATATTCTTTTAAGGTTCGGTTGTATTCGCTGATGTATGTATCAAGATCAATCAATCGTGAGCGAAGCAAAATCAGTCCGGCGTAATACTCGCTTACTCCTTCCTTAAACCAATAAACTAATTGCTGAGGATCCGCAAATTGAATCGCGTCGCCAACCCATCTGTGAAAATATTCATGGGCTATTGATTTTTTAAGAGCGTAATCAATTTCATTATTCGGTGATAAATATAGAGAAATAGCATTTGTCCTTTTCTCCGCTATCGGCGTATCAGCACTCTCAAACGGGAGAACAATTTCCAATTCATATTGATTACTGTTGTCGTTCCAAAAAATATTTTCGGCATCAAAAATTGTTTTTGTTACTTCGCATAACTGATCAATAGAAAATTTCCATTCTCCGCGTACGGCAATGTATACTTTTCTTGCTTTAATAGAACGCGTATAAATTTTAAAATCTCCACCGGCAAAAACCGCGTCGCGGAATTTCCATAACGCGGAATTGAACACCTGGTAATTTTGGTTTACTCCGAAACTGTTTGCGAGATTCCAATTAGAGGGGAAGTGGTTCCATGAAATTTTAAAATTATACACATTGCTCCAATCCCACTTCGGAATTATAAAAAATGTATCGCCGAAAAAATGGAAATATGGTTTTCGTATAACAGCTTGGTAATAGTTGTATTGCCCAGAATAGCTGTTTGTGGATTCCTCTATCTGGTAATATATTCTTACCAGTGAACCGGGAGTGTATTTTACCGTTTTAACATCTAGTTTATCAGTATCCTCTAATGTAGTATTTGCGGAAAGAACTTTTAAATATTTTATTGACGCATTATTATGTCTTGCTGAAATGCCCGGAGGAAGAAGTAATTGAGTTTCACCGGATTTTTCACCATGAAACTCAAGTACAACAATTAAGCGGAAAGAATTAATATCATAGAACGGTTCTATGGAATAGCTTATATCGGAATCTTTATATTCTTTTGCTTGTGTTAATTTGTTTTTATCGGAATTTAAAAGTGCCTGCCTTGGGCTGCCGATAAGACTAGAATCTTTTAAATAAAGAATACTTGAAAAAAAAACATTTATATATAAAAAAAGTAAAAATTTTCTCATTAAAACCTGAATTTATCATCAATTTACAGAACAGAATTACGAAAATAATCCTTTATTTGAAATACAATAATTTGGTGAGTGAGCGGGATAAGCTCTCTTTTTTTGACTCATAAATTAACTGCTTAAAGTCTAATAAATCAAAGTAATTATCGAATTGTTTTTTAACTTTTAGAAAGCGAATGCGTCTTATAATTCGCAATTATAATGATTTTTTATAATTTTAAACATATCGAAAACCACAGCAATACCATTTCAAATCATTTCAAGGAGCTATCCTAATGAAAAGGAAATTCATTTTATTTTTCGTTTTAATCGGATTTACATTAGTCAGCGGTCAAGCTAAAAAAATTGACTATGTAAAATACACGTTAAATAACGGATTGACTGTAATTCTGCATCAAGATAATTCAACGCCTATAGTAGCCGTTACGGTTCTTTATCATGTTGGAAGTAAAAATGAAGATCCGCACAGAACCGGCTTTGCACATTTCTTCGAACATCTAATGTTTGAGGGATCACCCAACATTCCGCGAGGTTCCTACGATAAAATTATTGAGAACGCGGGCGGACAGTTA
>DAIERC010000183.1 GCA_027347125.1 Ignavibacteriales bacterium | reverse complement strand
CAAAATTAAATTTACTTGTAGTTGCCGGACTCTTACTCGGTTTGCTGGGCGTAGTAATCATATCTATTAATGATATACCGTTAATAAGCAATAACGAATATATGCTGGGTATGCTCAGTTTATTTATTGTTGTGGTTTTCTGGGCGTTCGGATCGGTTTATTCAAAATATAAAAAACTGTCCGTAGACCCGCTGATGGGAGCTTCAATACAAATGATTATAGGTGGACTCGCTCAAACAATTGCAGGTTTAAGCATAGGTGAAGCGTCAAGATTTTCTTTTGATACGAATAGCCTGATCGCTTTTATATATTTGATTACTGTTGCATCTATTGTAGGTTACGGTTCGTATATTTATATGATAACTCACCTGCCGTTGTCGTTTGCTTCTACCTATGCATACGTTAATCCGGTTATTGCTTTATTCTTAGGATGGTTTATACTGGATGAGAAGCTTAACATGCTTATTTTTATCGGAGCTGCGGTAATACTTGGCGGAGTTATTGTTGTAAAAGCCGGCGTTAAGTTTCAACAGTTCAGGAAACCGAAAAAAGCTAAAACAAGTTTTTAAAACTGTTAACAAAATAATTTCACAAAATAAAGGAAAACATATTTATAGAAGGAGATTAAATTATGGAATATAGAATATTAGGAGAATCAAATTTAAAATTATCGGCAATAACATACGGCGCATGGGCAATAGGCGGCTGGATGTGGGGAGGCGCTGAACGTAAAGACGCAATTGAAGCGATACAATCTTCATATAACTTAGGCGTAACTTCAATCGATACTGCTCCGGTTTACGGACAGGGAGTAAGTGAAGAGATTGTGGGTGAGGCGATTAAAAATATACCACGGGATAAAATTCAAATTCTTACCAAGTACGGGATGAGGTGGGATACAAACAAAGGTGAATACTTTTTCTCAACAAAAGACAGTTCCGGTAAGGAAACCAAATTTCACAAATACTCCGGTAAAGAAAGCGTAATGCTTGAATGCGAGAGCAGCTTAAAAAGGCTCGGTACAGATTACATTGACTTATATCAAATCCACTGGCATGATTCGACCACACCAATTGAAGAAACAATGGAAGCGGTTTCCAGGCTAATTGAGCAGGGCAAGGTTAGACACGCCGGGGTATGCAACTACAACACAGAATGGATGCAGACTGCTGAAAAAGTTTTAAAACTAGTTTCCAACCAGGTTCCGTTTAGTATGGTAAACAGGGGAATTGAAAACGACGTAGTACCATACTGTATTAAAAATAAAAAATCGATCCTTGCTTACAGTCCGCTCCAAAAAGGGTTACTAACCGGTAAAATTAATTCGGTTTATAAATTTAACGAAGGCGATCATCGTGCCGAAGATAAATACTTTTCCGCGGAAAATGTAAATAAGATAAACGAATTCCTCGAGACGATTAAACCACTTGCAACAAGCAAAAACGTTACGATAGCACAGCTTGTAATTAGGTGGACAATTGAGAGACCGGGAATTACAATTGCTTTGGTTGGCGCCCGCAACAGGCAGCAAGCCGAGCAAAACGCAAAGGCTATTGATGTAAGATTGTCTCCGGCTGAAATTGATTTTATAAACAAAAATCTTTATGAACTATCCCTTGATTAAATTAACCGTAGAGGCGAGGCGCATCCCGCCTCTACAACAATAAGATTATTTATAACGCGTGCTTTTCATCAGCGTAGTAAAAAAAAGTTTTACATATGTTTCGGTAAAAATTTTAAAATCTTATGAAGCAAATCTCTTATTTACTTAGCTTCTTATTAATCACAGGGTACGCATTACCTCAAACGCAGCCGTTGCAACCAACCACCGGTTACGGAAGCAGCGACTATCGATATAAATCCGTTCTAAAAATTAATTGTGAAGACGGACCTCAAGGATTCTGGCTTTATCTACCGGATGATCCTCATCCTGATTCGGCGGCTGTGGTTGTTTTTGACCATGGTTACGGCGCTTACAACCCGATGTGCTACGGCGGATGGATAAATCACCTTGTAAGAAGAGGAAATATTGTAATCTTTCCGAGATATCAAAAAAACCTTCTCGACAATCCATCCGAATATACGAGTAACGCGGCAACGGCTATTCATCGTGCTATCGATACGCTGCGTGCCCACAGTTCTTACACTCAGCCCGAATTGGATAAATTTTTTATTGCCGGCCACTCGTTCGGCGGTGTTCTTGCGGCAAATCTTGCGTGCGATTATTCCGAATATAATATTCCAAAACCCAAAGGAATTTTAATTGCATGCCCCGGCACTGGCGGTTATGATTCGGGAAGACTTTCTTCTTGCAAAAAAATGGATTCGTCTATTAAAATAATATTAATCGTAGAACACAGCGATAACAGAGTTGATTCCTCCCTCGCTCTTGAAATTTTTAATACCACTAAATCAGTTCCATCTTCTCATAAAAACATAATATTCCATTTTGCAGATGACAGGGGGAAGCCGGAAATTACATCAAGCCACTCCGAACCGACAAGCCTTGACAAATCTTTTGATTCCGGCGAACGGGGATTTGTAAATAAGTTGGCCGTACTCTCTGCAAAGACTGATGCAACCGATTATTATTGTTATTGGAAATTGTTGGATGCATTAATCGACTGCGCTTCCAACGGCAAAGGATGCTCAACCGCTTTTGGAGATACGAAGGAACAAAAATTTATGGGAATCTGGCAGGGCACTAATATTCCGGTTAAGCCGATGGAAGTGCGATAAACTTTTCATCAAATAAAAATTAAAAGAAAAATTGTCCTTGTAAATAATATGATGAAGGATAATACCAATACTCACCGAATCTGTTTCCGTAAGAAATTAATCCGCCGAGAGTAAGTGACGTGCTATCGCTTAATGAGTATGCGCCGGTAATATTTATGTATCCGCTGCCGTCATTTAGCCAAAAATTTCCCAGACCAAAAGAACAATTTGAAATAATAAGGAAAATGACCAAGAACAATATTTTTAGAGCTTCGCTCAAATTCTTTGCCGAAAAAGGATGCCTCGGCACTTCTATAAACGATATTGCTAAAGACGCGAAGGAATATAAGTATTAAAAGAATTAAGATAATATTTTTGCCTACAAATAATATCTCATCATTGGTCTTGTTCTAGATCTTCTAATAGCTTCTTTAAATCCAGCTTTTTCAAATGCTGATTGAATTCCCGTCCATGCAAATGCGGCCGGGATATTTTCGCTGTAAGGAACAGTTGGGTACGCTTCAATTATCTTTACGCTTTTTGATTTGCAAAATTTGATTACAGCTTTTATTAACTCGGTAGAAATTCCATGCCTTCTATATTTTTTATCGATGAAAAAACAGGAAATAGACCAAACCGGTTTATCATCAATTCTCTTTAATACTTTTGAGTTTTCGAGTCTTACGTATTTATCTCTAGGAGCAACAGCGCACCAACCGATCGGCTCGTCATTATAATAAGCAAGAATACCGATCGTCTCATTCGCATTTACTAATTTCTTAACGGCCTTTTTGTTTCCTTCGCCGGATTGTTTTTGAAACTCAGATCGCTTTAGTCTCCAAGCCATGCACCAGCACCCGCCGCATGCGCCTCTTTCACCAAACAGTTTTTCAAAATCTTTCCACCTGCTTTTATCAAGCGGATAAAAGTTTAAATTATCTTTATCTATTATTAGAGCGCTTATCTCTTTTTTCATAAGCAACCTCTTTCAAATTTAATTACCGCGTTCTTTGCCATTTACCGAAAGTCTTGTTATGTCTTTGTTTTCCAAAATATTTTTTGAATAACCGGTTTTAACCGCTTGTATCATTGCGTTACCTAAATCTTCAAGCGTGCAAACATATTTGGGAATAATAATTTTTAATAACGGGTAAATTATTCCTATCACCCATGAAAGAAAGTAGGCGTTTTTCAATCCTTTAATCGGTTTGATGTAGCCCGGTCTGAATAAATACACCGCTTTAAATGGAAGCTTTGCCAAATGATTTTCCGTTTTGCCTTTAACTCTCGCCCACATTATCCGTCCTTTTTCCGTGCTGTCGGTTCCCGTCCCGGAAACATAACAGAAAGTCATCGCCGGGTTATGTTTTGATAATACGGTTGCTGCCTGCATTGTTAAATCGTATGTAACCCGGGTATAGTCTTGTTCTTTCATTCCTACCGATGAAACGCCGAGGCAAAAGAAACATGCGTTAAAATCTTGCAGTTGTTCTTCAACAGTCGAGTAGTTGTAGAAATCGTTATGGATTACTTCCTTTAGTTTGAAATGCTTTACATTGCATGATTTTCTTCCGATAACCAAAACAGATTCAACATCGGGATTTAACAGCGATTGGTGAAGAACCCCTTCGCCAACCATTCCGGTTGCACCGAAGATTATTACTTTTATTTTCATATTTACTTTATGCCTTTTTATTGAACTGATAAACCGGCCATTACACAAGCAAGACAGATTGACTGATAAGAAAACAAAGCAAATGGCAGGTAAAGTTTTTTGATACCGGTTTATGTGAGAATAAATTATTTGCCCGGCTTTATTATTATGCCTTTGTTTTTGTGGCCGTTTATTTTAACCGAGATCGGTTCTTCAAAAACAAGATGCTTAACAAAATTCATTTCTTCAACCGCGTCACACTTTGCAAGCCAATCCCAATCTATAAAGCCTGTGCGATCGGAAGAATTTACTGTGAAATATCCCACCTTAAACGAAGTAAGGTTTTGAAAGAAGTGAGAGCCTTGCGACGGGGTAACTTGTAAATCTTTGAAACCGGATTCAACAATTACGCTTGCTCCGGAAATTTGATCCCACGTAACGGGAATTCCAAGCCAGTGGTCTAAACTACCCCAGCGCCCAACGCCTATTAAAATGTATGGCTTCTGCTGCCTGAGAAGTTTTGAGTTAAGTTCACTTACCTCAAACGCTGTTTCCCTGCTTTTTGCCCTGTCGAATTTTTGAATATCAACAACTATAATATCATGAATGTCTTGAATTGCGCCGTTGCCAAGCACCTGCTGGCTTTGGCAAAGTAATTCTTCTTTCTTGTAGCTGTCTACATCAAGCTCATCAACTTCATGACTTATTACAAGCGGCCGCATTTGAAGCATGGCAAATTCTTTCGGCTGCCGCGCCGGTACATCCATGTTTACCGCGAACTCAATTTCAACCGGAACACCCATTCCCCATGTTCCCAAATCAAGAAGCATATCAAGAATATCGGCAAGAGGAAAAACCTTATGTTTTAATATCGGAGAAAAAGTTACAATCCGTTTACCGCTGCGCGAAACACCGTCGTACACGGCGTCATTCTCAACCGAATAGGTGGAACCGACATGAAACAAAGTTTGATCCGATTCGGCCTTTTCCAGATCGAATACTTTTACCAGTTGATCCGGCGGGTGGCTTATATCTTCATTAAGATGCCCGAAATAATCGAGCGCAAAAAATTCCTGCTGCGTGTTTCTTATCGTTTCTTTTGTTGAGAAAAATTGTAAAAGATGTTTCGGGTATTTAGGGCAAAACCTTACCGAATTTCCGCCGTCGACAACCTGCTTGCCGAGACCAAGCGCAACAAGCGCTATTCCGTCTGAAGATTTTTGCGGAGGAACGGGATAAAAATTATAAGACTTTGCGACGCCCGCAAAATTAGGATAATACCTCCCGTTTCTTTCGGCGCCCACAAGCCTTTGTACTATTACCGCCATCTTTTCTTCTTCAAGCCTGTAAGCAGTTGCCTTCATATAATCTTTTGCTTTTTGATAAAATGTTGAGGCGTAAACTCCTTTTATGCAGTGAAGTAATTCTTCAAGGCGGACGTTTATATCATGGTCGTTATTTGAGATCATGAATGTTTGATATACGCCGGCAAAAGGTTGAAACTGCGAGTCTTCAAGAAGGCTTGAAGAGCGGACGGCAAGAGGCTCACGGATAGTATCCAGAAAATCCAGAAGCTTGTTTATACTTTCCCTAGGGAAAAAGGGGGCTTCCATAAAACGACGGGTAATTTCCGCATCGTCGTTAGAGCTCAACGCAAATACATCAAGATGATTTACTTCAACAAACTGATCGAACACATCCGTTGCAATTACAATAGCCGACGGCACCGAAATTTCTACACCCGGATAAATATATTTTACTTTGTTGTTGTTGATTAAGGTATTAATAAAACCCAGCCCGCGCGCTTTGCCGCCCAAAGAACCGCCGCCTATTCTTGCAAAACTGTTTTTAGGATCGAACGTTTCTTTATTAAAGTCGGTAATTATTCCGCGTTGCCTGTATTCTTGATACAAACGCAGCGATGTTATAAGATCATATCTTAAATCTTCCGGTGTTGAGAACTCAGATACTTTTTTAGGCCTGAGTTTATGCGCCAGCCAGAATTCGGTTCTCGCTTTAAGCCATTTTGAAAAATTATTTCCTTCGGCGTGGTAGAGAATACTTTCAATGGGAACAACCTTTAATTGTTCTTCAAGAGTCCACAAGTTGTTTGCGCGGCCTACTTCTTTGCCGTCGGGAGTTTGAAAAACAAAATCGCCGAAGCCGAAATTGTTAAGCATAAAATCTCTGAGTTCATGCAAAAGCCTGGGCGAGCCTTTTAATAAAAATGTTGCGCCGGCCTGGCGCGCTTTATCGGCCAGTTCCGCATTGCTGGATTGCAGAAGAATGGGTATATCCCTGTGCTGGGCTTTTACATTTTTTGTAAATTTTATTCCCGCCTCTGGGTCTCTAATTCCGAAATGCCTGAAATTACTGTCGGTAATTATTCCTAAAATAGATTCTTCGTACTTGGTATAATACTCCCACGCTTCTTCGTAAGTTGTACAGAGGAGAATTTTGGGACGTGCCCTCATACGCAGAAATTTATGAGTTAAATTTATCCCTTCGGTAATTAGCCGCTGCGATTGGTCGAATATCTCGGTATAAATAAGCGGAAGGTAAGCAGAGTAAAACTTAACATTATCTTCTACAAGAATTATTACCTGCACACCCACAGCTTTTGTGTCGTGTTCTACATTAATCTTATCTTCAACATATTTAATAATACCGATAAGTAAGCGGTAATCTCCCTGCCAGATAAATATTCTGTCAAAAATAGAAGTGTCGTAATGCGCAACCAGTTCTTTTCTTTCGCGGTTATCGTAAGCAAGGAGAATAAGAGGAATGTCGAAACCCGCTTTACGAACCATCTGTGCGAATTTAATAACGTGCATATCTTCAATATGCATTGTAGTAATTATTAAATCAAACTGGTTTTCCTGAAGCGCTATTTCCAGAGCTTCGGTTCCGGTAGCAACATGTGTTATTTCCGGCGCCTGACTTAAATTAAGCACCTGATATTCCTGCCTAATTAATTCATACAGCCGCCCGTCTTCTTCAAACAAATAATAATCGTACAAACTGGATACAAGAAGGATTTCCCGTATCTTATATTTCATAAGTTTCTGGAATTCCTTAATGCGGCTGCTGAACACATCTTCAATATTTAAGATGCTGAATTTTTCCATCGACACAGTTCTGTAATTTTCAAACATAAAATTAATCTCGCTCAATCCGAACAGGGAGAAATTACCGAAAAATAATTATTGAATGAGATTATTTAAACCAAGCCCTGATCCAGCATAGCATCGGCAACTTTTAAGAAACCGGCAATGTTAGCGCCGTTAACATAATTACCCGGCGTTCCGAATCTTTCGGCGGTAGTAACACATGTTTCGTGAATATTTGTCATTATCTGGTTTAACCTATGGTCAACTTCTTCTTTGGGCCACGGAAGGCGCATACTATTCTGCGACATTTCTAGACCAGATACGCCCACACCGCCGGCGTTGGCAGCTTTGCCTGGCGCAAAAAGAATTCCTGCTTGTTTAAACACTTTGTACGCGTCTAAAGTTGTAGGCATATTTGCAGCTTCGCAAACACACTTGCAACCGTTCTTAATAAGTTCTTTAGCGTCGTCTTCAAATATTTCATTCTGGGTAGCGCATGGCATTGCAACATCAACTTTAATACCCCATGGCCGTTTGCCGGGATAAAATTCGACTTTAAATTTATCGGCATAATCCTGAACCCTGTCGTTAGCGCTTGCTCTAAGCTTAAGCATGAAGTCTATCTTTTCACCGCTTATTCCGTTTTTGTCATAAATAAAACCATCCGGCCCGGAAAGTGTGACAACTTTTCCGCCGAGCTGATTAATTTTTTGTACCGCGCCCCATGCAACGTTTCCAAAACCTGAAACAGCAAATACTTTACCTTCAATATCTTCGCCTTTTGTTTTAAGCATTTCTTTTGCAAAGTAAACTGCTCCGTACCCGGTAGCTTCGGGGCGGATAAGAGAACCTCCCCAATTTAATCCTTTTCCCGTTAACACGCCGGTAAATTCGTTCTTTAATCTTTTGTATTGACCGAACAGATAACCTATTTCTCTCGTACCAACACCAATGTCGCCTGCGGGAACATCGGTATGAGGGCCAATATGCCTGAAAAGTTCGGTCATAAAGCTCTGGCAGAAACGCATAACTTCGTTATCGCTTTTACCTTTGGGATCAAAATCAGATCCGCCTTTACCACCGCCCATAGGAAGCGTTGTTAAACTGTTTTTAAATACCTGTTCGAAAGCTAAAAATTTTAATATACCAAGATTAACAGAAGGGTGAAATCTAAGTCCCCCCTTGTAAGGCCCGATGGCGCTGTTCATTTCAATTCTGAATCCGCGGTTAACGTGAATTTCACCCTGATCGTCCATCCACGGAACACGGAACATTAATACTCTTTCCGGCTCAACCATTCGTTCAAGAATTTTCGCCGAACGGTATTCGGGGTGTCTTTCCAAAACTAAATCTAATGATTCAACTATTTCTTCAACCGCCTGATGAAACTCAGGTTCGTTTGGGTTTTTCGCCTTTAAGTCGGCTAACAGGTTAGATACATATTCTGACATAAAAATCTCACTGTTTGATTTTTTTTACAATATTTATTTATAATGACGTTAGAAAAAGCAACGGTATTATACTTTAATGAAATTACCGGGAGATTAAACGCAGCGTAAAATTTTGAGGATGGGTAAATAAAGAAGCGAGACAAAAATCTTACTATATTTTTTTCTCCAAAGTGCTTTCGCGGGAAATGAGAATTTGATAATTCTGTCTCGCAGAATTTTAATTGTCCGGATAAAACATTATCCCTATTCTCTTTCACGGTTACCACTTCGTTTTTTTCCCCGGAAGTTTCAAGCAATAAATTCCTTTTCTCTTCCAAACATCTATTTTTCTCTTGGCGTTAAGTTAGTAATTATTAAATAAAAAAACTTATACCGTCGTTATATCTTTTTTGTTTATAACCACTTATCAAACCGTATTTTTCTAACTTAAAAAGAATGATGCCATTAGTTATGAAGGCTGCTTTTACGGTTTTATTAATTTTTTTAGAATAAAGACCTCTTATTACAGAAATAGTATATTTAAAAGATATTTGGTAGATTCAAAAATAAAATTCTAAAAAAATCATTTTAAGCGAGGAAATTATGCCCTACGATTTATTTAAAGAAAAAATTACGCAAGCTGTCGGCATACTAAAAGAAAAAGATATCGATATGTGGATGACGTTTGTTAGAGAAAGCGGAAATATTAAAGACCCTGCAATGGATATTGTGGTTGATAACGGATGCACATGGCCTTCGGCATTTATTATTACCAAAGACGGCGATACTACAGCAATTGTAGGCACTTTAGACGCCGAGAATTTTGAGAGAAGAGGATTATATAAAAATATTATCGGTTATATAAAATCAGTTAAAGAACCTTTATTGGAATATCTTAATAAAAAGAAGCCTAAGAAAATTGCTATAAACTATTCCAAAAATTCTAATCTTGCCGACGGACTTACACACGGCATGTATTTAATTCTGAACGATATTTTGGAAGGAACGGAATTTAAAAACAATTTAATTTCGTCGGAAGATATTGTATCGGCTTTACGAGGAAGAAAATCGGCATCAGAATATTCTATTATGAAAGAAGCGGTTGACGAAACTCTTAAAATTTTTGACGAGATGACTAACATTATAAAACCGGGTAAAACTGAAATAGAAATTTCACAGCAAATTAAAAAGATTGCCTTCGATAAAGGCTTTGGACTGGCATGGGAGGAAGATCATTGTCCTTCGGTGTTTACCGGGCCGGAAGCAAAAAGCGCACACGCCGGGCCTTCGGATCGTAAGGTTGAAAAAGGACATATTGTAAATGTGGATTTCGGAATTAAATTGCAGGGCTATTGTTCCGATCTTCAGCGTACATGGTATGTTTTAAAAGACGGCGAAACAAAAGCCCCTGCCGAAGTTGAAAAAGGTTTTAATGTAATCAGGGATTCAATTCAAAAAGTGGCCGACAGCATAAAGCCGGGTGTAAAAGGCTGAGAGATGGATGACATCGCGCGGAATTATATTATTGATAATGGTTACGAAGAATTTCCACACGGACTTGGGCACCAGGTAGGTAAAGAAGCACACGATGGCGGCGGCGGTTTATTACCGCGCTGGGAAAAATACGGCAACAGTCCTTTTATGGAAATTGAAGAATCACAGGTTTATACAATTGAACCCCGCCTGTATGTTGAAGGATACGGAACTGCTACAATTGAAGAAGAAGTATTTGTAACAAAGAACGGTTGCCGGTTTATTTCCAAACCGCAGAAAGAATTAATATTAATTAAATAAAATTAGACGCCGTTATTGAACAGTTATGAAAAAAGCAGGCTTCTTAAATAAGCGCCTGCTTTTTTGTAAAATATCTTCTCGGAAATTTTAGAAGGTACAATCAACACCGTAAGACGTTCGCAGGAGAAGATCATATTCCGGAAACGAAATTTCTTTTGCGCCGAACATTTTTAAATGTTCGGTCATGTATTGAACATCCAACATAACGAAACCTTGGTCTTTAAGATGTTTCAATAAATTTGCAAGCGCAAATTTGGAAGCCTGCGGAACCAATGAAAACATAGATTCGCCGAAGAACGCGCCTTTATAACTTATTCCGTACAAACCGCCGACAAGCTTGTTATCAAGCCATGTTTCCACTGTATGAATATAACCCAGTTCATCAAGTTTATTATAAGCCTCAATCAGCCTGTCGGAAATCCATGTTTTTTCTCTGCCCGCACATCCTTTAACAACGGCGGTAAAGTTAAAATCAAATCTCACATTAAAATCAGTTTGCAATAAAAATTTTTTAAATGAGCGTGGAATGTTATAATCATCGAGTGGGATTATGGTTCTTACATCCGGCATATACCAGTTTATCTCGCCGGTATTCTCATCGGCCATAGGAAAAGCTCCGCTTGCATATAAGCGGAGCATATTATACGGCTTTAAAAGATCCTCATTATCAAATTGTTCACCTTTGCGCATAAGGTGTAATT
Organism: Ignavibacteriales bacterium; assembly: GCA_027347125.1. GTDB lineage: Bacteria > Bacteroidota > Ignavibacteria > Ignavibacteriales > Ignavibacteriaceae > FEN-1297. The sequence goes on along the minus strand of DAIERC010000183.1, from coordinate 12,863 downwards.
ATCCTTGAATTAATTACAGACGAATAAATATATTATTCATCTACTTTAATTTCCAGATGAATTATTTCAAAACCTTTTTTTGTTTCATAAGCCGCATAAATAACGCCGACAAGAACCAGCAGCATGCCCAGCAGGAATAATATGGTTACCAAAACGCTTATATTATCCGAACCGGAAACATATTCCACGCCGATAAAAAGCGAGGTTAAAACAAAAAAAGCAACCGCAACAGTATAAGCTAAAACCGCATTTCTTACAAGCTTTACGCGGAATTCAAGTTCTTTTAATTGCATCGATATGCTTTCCAATCTAACGCTTTCTTCATATTGCAGATCATGCGCGCCCGCCTTGCTGAAGAATTTTCTTTTTTCTTCGTTCAACAATCTTATTCGATTTACAACCAAAGAGTATTTGTTGTTCATACCCAGCAAAAGCAACCCGCATGCAGAAATCATTATACCGGGCGCAAGCATCAGCTGAATTACTTGTACAATTGACATTTTTTCAGACATTATTATTCTGATTTCATTTTTAGTTTAAGTTACATTTAATTAAATAATCCTTCGTCAAAACAAGTTTTCAATTAATCATAAGTATAAATAAATATACTATAATCAATCAAAGCTTAAATCTTCAACGAAGCCTTGCAAATTTAAAATTAAAATGAAACTTTAGCTAATATCAGGAATTAATTTCTTGAATATATCGTTTTAGCAATATCAATTATTGGTGAAAGATTTTTGCAAAACCATACAAAGAGGAATCTATCGTAAAATATTTTTTAGCAGGGTGATAAACAATTATAAAACGGTTTATCTTCTTAAGTACGCTTCCCGTGTTGGGCCGAAAGGATTTTTATGCCGGAATTGATTTTTGAAAAACCAGATTATTCTTGATGAATAATTTTGTATCCATGAAAAGTTTGGCTGTAATGGATAAATAATATTAATCCGTAAACGGCAATATACATCAAAGCTGTTCATCATATTCACTACGTTATCTCCGTTTACGGATTCTTCCAAATCAAAAAAGACAAAGTTGGGCGATTCGCTTTTTAATACACCGTATGGATTCCAGCCTTCATATAGGTAACTTTTGCTCTTCAAAAATTTCTTTATTGATTTTAGAAGAAAGCTATCTTTATTTCCGTCGTTAATTATAAGTATCTTCATCTTACCAGCGCCCTATCCCAAAAATAGCTTTTGTTTTTACCGGAACAATTAGACAGTAAAACAAATAACTAATTGCGCATGAAAAATAATTAATTTGGGATGTGTAAATTGTGATTGAAATAGCAGGTGTGCTTTACTGCATTTAGGATTGAATAACTGAGCCTGTTAAACTCCTGTCCGTTTTATAAAATCGATAACAGCATCATCTTTTGAATCCAGTAACTGCTGCGGTGTGCCGGTAAAACGAATTTCACCTTCATGCATCATTGCGACAACATCGGCAACATTTTTTACGCTGTACATATCGTGGGTTACCACAACCGAAGTTACGCTCAGCTTTCTGCTTAAATCTTTTATCAGGTTATCAATCGAATCGGACATAATAGGGTCTAACCCGGTTGTCGGTTCATCATAAAGAATATAAGCGGGATTTGTAACAAGCGCTCTTGCAAGCCCAACGCGCTTTTTCATTCCGCCGGATAATTCGGCGGGTTTTAGCTTTTGCACTCCCGGTAGGTCAACAATCTCAAGTTTTTCAGCTACAATTTTATCTATCTCTTTTTTTGAAAAAACGCTGTTGGATTCTACAAGCGGGAGAGAAACGTTTTCTTCAACCGTCATTGAATCGAACAAGGCAGCGCCCTGGAATAAAAACCCGAATTTTTTCCTGAGCTCATAAAGCTCGCCAATTTTTAATTCGCTTACAACTTTTCCTTCAACTTTTACATAACCGGAATCGGGCACAAGCAAACCTACAATATGTTTTATCAATACGCTTTTGCCGCAACCGCTTTTACCTATTATGGCGGTAGTTTGGCCGGCATTTATTATTAAGTTTACCCCTTTAAGTACGCCGTGGCTGCCGAAACTTTTATGTAGGTTGCTTACTTCAATCATATAAACGCAATTATGAATATTGAACGGCTAAAGATAAAAATAAAAATTGAAAGTTATTTTGATATTAAAAATTAACCGGTGATTTTTTAAAAGATATTCCCCCTAAACGGCCAGCGGAAATAATAAATATTCCACCGACCGTTTTTTGAAATTAATTTTTTAGAATACGAATGTTACCCCAACTTTAAACTGATCATAAGCAAGCGGGGCCGCAGTGTTGAAAGGCCAGTTCATTTTTGATTGACGCAATTCATACATTCCGTATGAAAAAGCGTTCTTAAGTAAAAAGCTCATGATGGGAGCCGCGTAGGGTGAAGAATCCATAATCTTATCTATAAATTTATCCAATGCTACCTGGCCGGCTGTTTCGATTATAACGCTGCCTGCCCATTTCCAGAATAAGTGCTTCGGAAAAATAATCGATCTTTCATAACCGCCTTCAACTATAAAATGTGGCACAAGTTTAAAACGGATTCCGGCTTCCATGCTAGTACCAAATCTGAATGTATTGTCAAAAGGTTCAAGCAGTGCTTGATCTGCAGGGCTGGCCGGTAAATTGTCAAACTTGGCTTTCGTCCAATCGATGGAATATGCGTGGTACGGAATTATTGCCGATGAGCCTAGTTTATAACCGTAACCGTTGGCCCTGCCAAAACCGAAACGCCACATATCGCTTTTATAATCGCCCGCCGAATTGTTGCCGGACAGATCGGTGGAGAAATTGCTTAAGTAAGCGTATTTATATTTGTACCTGATAATGTCTTCGTCTTTCCAGTCTGAAGTTATGGTTGTGTAACCTAGTTTCAATTCTAACAGGTTTGGTTTTGCCAGTGCAGTTGAAAGATTTTGCATGTTAATTTTGGAAAGACCGTAATTCAGGGAAACCGTTGGCTGCCCTTTGAATTCATCATGGAAAAAACTAAAACGAAATTTATGATGCTTCCAATCTTTGCCCCAGGTATTGGTTGAATCCTGGTCATCCTGCGAAAAAGCAGAAGATATAGTGAAGAGAGTGATTACAAATAAAAACAGTATGGTTTTATGTTTCATTAATTCCTCCGTTTAATTATGTGGTTCTAAAATACTTTTGCTTACAGCCAATTACCGTACCAATCAAACCATTGTAAAAAATATTAATTTCAAATCAGCTTGATTGGTAAGTGAATATTATTCTGAACACAGTTAACACAAGAATAGACGGTTATTGTTTTGTTAAGACTATAAAACCGGCAACCCGGTTACAAACATAATTTGCGAGAGAAATATTAAATAGAAGGTTTACTTAAGCAGTAGAAAATAATGAAAAGCGGTTGTAATGTATGATTTAAGCGGAACAATTATTTTAACTCTATTTACAAGATGCGCCTTTTTATTATTTCATCCAGATAAAAATGAAATTTATGCGGTAGGTTTTTGTACTTGGAATTTAATGCCGATCTAATCTCTTCAAAACTCTTTGAATCAAGCTGCTCCAAATCGTTTTCGATATTTTTAATAAACATAGACAATTTATTGCTTACTTTTTCCAGCACTTCTTCGTTATCGGTTCCCGCAATAAGGCTTACGGCTTTATTGAAATCAAAATCATTTTCTATATAACATTTAAGCGAATAACCCCGGAAGTTTTCTGATACCATGGTGCGGCTTACATTCCCCAATTCTTTTGCGGTATCTATTATTGATGACCTTGAAAAATTTTTGTTCCTCAATGATTCTATAACCATATCTTCAAAATCGAATTTACTGTCGCGTACGATCTCTTCGGTTAGATCGGCAAGCTGAATCATATTTCTACCCGAAGATTTTGCGAAAATTACTGCGCGTTTTATTACTGCCTCAAGTTCCCTTACGTTTCCTTTCCATTCATATCTAACAAGAGCCTCGGCAGCGGCTTTTGATAATTTCATACCGGGGGATTCTTTTGTTAAAAAGTGTCCGGATAGCACTTCAATATCGTCCTTTCTTTCTCTTAAAGGAGGGAGTTCTATTTTTATTACGTTCAATCTGTAATAAAGATCTTCTCTGAAACGTTTTTCTTTAACCTCGTTTTCCAGACGTTTATTTGTGGCTGCGATTATTCTTACGTCGGCGTGCTGGGTTTTTGAGGAACCGACCTTTTCAAAATCGCCCGATTGTATTACCCGCAATAATTTTACCTGGAAGTTTTCCGTAGTTTCAGCAATCTCGTCGAGAAAAATTGTTCCTTTGTCAGCGGCTTCAAAGCGCCCCATCTTATCGGTAACTGCGCCGGTAAAAGCTCCTTTAACGTGCCCGAATAATTCGCTTTCAAGTAATGTATCCGAAAGAGCGCCGCAGTTTACCGCCACAAAATTATTTTTATTTCTTAAGCTTAATTCATGAATCGCTTTTGCCGCAAGTTCTTTCCCTGTTCCGCTTTCACCCAGTATCAGGATGTTAGCGTCTCCCGGGGCAACTTTTTTAATCACATCAACAATATTTATTATTCCCTTTGATCTGTAAATCATATTCTGAAACTCATGCACTTCACCGTTTAGCCCTACTTCTATTTCCTTTTTATCTTCTTCATTTTCGCGGAGCCTCGAAATATCTTCCTTCAATAATTTTATTTTTTCTACCAAAGAATTTGACCCCGCGGAACCAAAGTCCAATTCTTTTTGAAGTTTAGCAAGTTCGGTTTCTTTATTTGAAAGAAGAGTTTTTAAAAGATTCGATTCGTCTATCACGCCCTCAAGCAGAACGCTGCGCTCGGCTAAAGCGAATAAAGTATCGGTAAAAACAAAAGCCGTAAACGGCAAAAGAAAAAATGAATAAGAAAGCATGATGTTGAAAAATACAAACAGCAAAAAAGTAACTGTAAGATAGGCGGCAAATAGAATAGACATGGACAGATAGAATCTTCTTAACATATTTTTATAACGCAAAACAAAAACCGCGGCCAGAATCAAGATAAATAAGAATATCGACGGTAGCATAAAATTGTCATTAAGTCCGCGATCGTAAAAAAGATTATCTATAGCAAACGCGTGCAAAGCAACACCGGGCAAACTATCATCAAATGTTGTGGTTAACGTGGAAGCAATTAAAGGATCGCTGGTTCCTATCAGGACAATTTTACCTTTTAGGTTTTCAAGCCATGGATTGCGGCTGTTAACCATCTCGAAATATTTTATCAGATCGATACGGTGGAATTTATTCCACGAAGAAATAAAATTAATGTTTAATTCTTTGCCTTCTTTATTGCCGGTATTTTTGCCGGCTAATTCAAGCGCGAAAGCGTTTTCGGTTATTTTATCGTTATGAATTACCAGCGGAATTTTAATTTCGTTGCTGCCGAAATAATTTAAATGGCCTGTTTTTAGATTTTCATCCAGAAGCTTGGGGCTTGGGAAACTAAGTGAGTCGGTATAATATTTCCCGTTTTTCAGGTAAATATCTCCGGCAACGGAACTAAGCACAACATTCCCGTTTTTTTCTATCTCTTGCGTAAGAAGATTATCGTATAACGTTTGGGTAACAAACTTTGCGCTTAGGAATACTTCAAGGCCTATTTTTTTTACCTTATACTTGGAAAGGCTGTTTATTAAAAGTGCGTAGTAGCTCCTTTTAATAGGCCAATGCTCAAGTTTATTAATATCGCTTTCCGATATGTTAATAATTACGATGTTTGTGTCGGGCTGCAATTGACCGCGGGTAAAAGAATAAGCCGTTTGTGCAGTATTATTAATGCCTTCGTTTAAAGCGGGAAAAACCATAAGCGACAATATTGTTGCCGAAATAAGTAAAGCCGATATGTAATTTTTTTTATGCAGTAAACTTTTAAAGTTCATATTTCATATCTGTTGTAGAAAAAATATTTTTTCTTGAGATAGATATTCAGCTTAAACAAAGAAACTTTTTAAAATATAATATCCATTTTATAGAATAAACTTACTTAAGTCCCTGTCTTTTACAATAACATCAAGTTTTTGTTTAACCGTTTTTGCTGTTATTTTAACTTTTTCTGAGGGGAGTTTATCCGGCACGTCGAATAATATTTCGTCCAGTAAAGTAGTTAAAATAGTATGCAGCCTGCGTGCGCCAATATTTTCCACCTGTTCGTTTACTTCAGTTGCGATGCGGGCAATTTCATTTATTGCGTCGCCGGTAAATTCCAGCTTAACTCCTTCTGTTTCAAGAAGCGCATTATATTGTTTCAATAAAGCATTTTCGGGTTTTGTTAGTATCTGAACAAAATCTTCCTGCGTTAAACTGTTCAGTTCAACTCTAATCGGAAATCTTCCCTGCAGCTCCGGAATTAGGTCTGACGGTTTTGAAACATGAAATGCGCCCGAAGCTATAAACAAAATATGGTCGGTTTTAACAACACCGTATTTTGTGTTAACATTAGAGCCTTCGACAATAGGGAGCAAATCTCTTTGAACACCTTCGCGCGATACATCTGGGCCCTGAGACTTTCCGCCGCCGGCAACTTTATCTATCTCATCAATAAAAACGATTCCCGAATCCTGAACTCTGTCAATCGCTTCTTTTTGTACGGCTTCCATGTCGATAAGCTTTTGGGCTTCTTCCTGCGCAATTACTTTTCTGGCTTCTGATATTTTTGTTTTTCTTTTCTTTTTCTTTTTCGGCATTATGTTTCCCATTATTTCCTGGAAATTGATGCCGAGGTCATCCATGCCGAACGGCCCGAGCACCTGCATGCCGAGCGCATTTTGCGCGTTTGTGTCGAACTCAATTAATTTATCGTCTAGCTCGCCGTTCTTTAATTTTTCTTTCATCCACTCGCGGGTTTTTTGATTTTGGTAAACTTCATTGTTCTCGTGGTTCTCTTCGTTTTCGTTTATCTGCGATGCTTTTTTTACGGGCGGTATCAGGATATCTAAAATTTTTTCTTCCGCCATTTCTTCTGCTTTTGCTCTAACTTCCAATTCCTTTTCCGATTTTACCAGGTTAACCGCAAAGTCTGCAAGATCGCGAATCATAGATTCAACATCGCGGCCTACATAACCCACTTCGGTGAATTTTGACGCCTCAACTTTTACGAACGGCGCCTCGGCAAGTTTTGCAAGCCTCCTGGCAATTTCTGTTTTTCCAACCCCCGTTGGCCCGATCAGAATTATATTGTTAGGAAGAATTTCTTCACGCAGCGCATCTGTTACCTGTTGTCTTCTCCAACGGTTTCTAAGTGCAATTGCAACGGCTCTTTTCGCTTCGGTTTGACCAATGATATATTTGTCTAGCTCGTTTACTATCTGAGATGGCGTTAACGCCTTCATATTTTTATTTTTCATTTTTATTGTCTGCTTTTTTTAAAGTACTTCAACATTAATTTTATCATTTGTATAGATACAAATTTCGGAAGCGGTTTTTAATGCTTCTTCAACTATTTCCTTTGCCGAGAGCTTACTGTATTTTTTTAACGAGCGCGCAGCAGCCAAAGCATACATGCCGCCCGAACCGATTGCCACAATTTGATCATCCGGTTCTATTACGTCGCCGTTCCCGGAAATTATTAGTGCTTTTCCATCGGCAACAACAGCAAGCATGGCTTCAAGTTTTCTTAAGAACTTATCTGTACGCCAGTCTTTTGCAAGTTCAACCGCCGCACGGTTTACATTGCCCCGGTATTGTTCAAGTTTATCTTCAAACCTTTCTACAAGCGTAAATGCATCGGCGGAAGCGCCTGCAAAACCGCAGAGCACCTTACCGTTGGCAATCTTTCTTATTTTAACTGCGTTATGCTTCATTACAGTATTGCCGAGCGTTACCTGTCCGTCTCCGCCAAGGGCTGATTCGCCGTTGTGAACGACGCCTATTATTGTTGTAGCCTTTATATTCATATCCATTATAGAAACTCCGGTTTTCTAAAAAATCAATTTAGTATGTAAAATTATAAACTTAATCGGCACAATCGCAATTTATGAAAATTGCAGCACTGTTAAATCACATATCGAGCAAGATTATGTATTATCGAAAATTATATTTTAAAGTTTCTTCAAATAAGAAAAAATTTTTGTTTTTTTTGATTCGCAACTGTAAGATTACTTTCGCTTTTTGTATAAGCCCAATTTTAACGGGAAAATTCTGGGTACAGTTTGCTGATAATGTATGTATTCGGCACCGAATCTTTCTACAAGTTTGTTTTCTTCGAAAAAAGAACCGACATAAAAATAAGCAGTAATACAAATTAAAAACGTTAAGTAATTTAAATCCATTTCGGATCTAAAGATCAGAAAGACAATTGAAAATAAATAAACCGGGTGGCGGCAGTATTTGTACGGGCCTGCTATTCTTAATGTTAAATGCTCATCCAGCTCGTTTGTGTCGTATTGATTATTCTGCCATCTTATTATTTGATTGACTCCAAGAAACTCCTTAACGTAAAAATATTTTATGGACCACAACAAACCCGCCAATCCTAAAAACTGCGGGATAAGTATAATCAAGTCGAAAGGCGGCTTAAGATCGTAAACAATTATATGCCCGTCGGGCGCATACCCGTATATAAAATAAAATAGCAGAAGTGAAGTTACTACATAAAAAAATCTGTAGAACGCAATTAAATTGCCTAAACGATCCGTTAAATATTTTTTTACCTTGTTGGACGCCAGGAAAGAATGTAGAAAACCGAAAGTTGAAAACATAATAATTATAATAAGTACATCGATAACATTTTCTATCATAATTCGCGGCGTAGTCTGGCAATCGGAATTCTTAATTGTTCTCTATATTTTGCAACCGTTCTTCTAGCTATATGAATGCCTTCTTCGTTCAGGATTTCGGCAAGTTTGTCGTCGCTGTGGGGGGAATTTTTATCTTCGCCGTCGATAATTTCTTTTAATCTTTCTTTTATGTGTTTGTTTGAAACTTCCTCGCCGGAATCTGTGCTGAGCCCTTCACTAAAAAAATATTTTAATTCATGAATGCCCATTGGACTTTGCACGTATTTACCGTTTACCACGCGGCTTATTGTGGAGATGTCCATGTGAATTTCATCCGCAATATCTTTATAGATCATCGGCCTTAACAGCTTCGGCCCTTTATCGAAAAACTCGTATTGCTTTTCTACAATTGCCTGCATTATCTTCATCAAAGTTTCTCTGCGCTGCTGTATGCAGGCGATGAACCATTTTGCCGATTCAAACTTTTCACGTAGGAACTTGTATGTGTTTTTATCGTGGTTTGAATTTTTTTTCCCGCGTTTATTCTGGTCGAGCATTTCAAGATAAGTTTTGCTCAAAGTAACCGAAGGAACACTTCTGTCGTTAAGGGTAATTACAAAATCGTCTTCAACTTTTTCCACTATAAAATCGGGCGTAATTTGATTCATTTCAACGGAATCAATATTGCCTTCGCCGGGTTTGGGGTTTAAGCTTTGGATTAATTCTATTACCGATTTCAGCGTTTCGTCGGATAAATTCATTTTTTGTTTTATGGAATCGTAACGCTTCTGTGTAAAGTCGTTAAAGTATTTAGAAAGCAGTTCCTCGGCGAGGTACCCAAAATACTGGTCGTGCGGCAAATTTCTAAGTTGAATAAGCAGGCATTCCTGCAAACTGCGGCAAGCAATGCCCATCGGATCGAACGTTTGGATTGTCTTTAATAAAGATTCGGCCTCTTTCTCATCAATAGTAACATGCTCAAACATTTCAAGTTCTTTTAAAATATCAACGAGGCTGCTTTTAAGATACCCGTCGGAATCAAGGTTGCCGATTATCTCTTCACCGAGCATATATTTGTCATCATCAAGGTTAAGCATGCTTAGTTGATTGCGAAGATGCTCGCTTAAACTTTCCCTTGCGGGAGCCAGCGGCTGGTAAATTTCATCATCTTTGCTGCGGTTGGCTTTTTCTACTTCATTATCGTAATCGTTCATAAAATCTTCAAGTTCAAACTCTTCGTTATCATAATCCTCAAATTCATCTTCAATGTCGTCAACCTTATCATCCTTGTCTTCCGTATCTTGTGTAAGCTCGGTTTCCTCTTCTTGAATTTCTTCAAGAATCGGGTTAAGCTCAAGCTCGGTTTTTATTCTTTGCTCCAAAGCCATCGTGTTTAACTGTAACAGTTTTTGATATTGAATTTGCTGTGGCGATAATTTTTGTTGCTGCGAAAGTTTTTGACTTAATGTTAACATATTACGTACCGATAATTTTCTTTAAAGTTAAATACCATTTTTGGCCATAAAGTCGTGTAAGTGAATCCTTACAGAAGTCAATTAATTTTATATCGTTCTTTGCCCCGTTTTCCAGAGCAGACGAACATTCGGAAAATTTTTCAAATCTTAAGACGTCTCCGCTAAACTTAGAAACACGGATGGGGAAAAGATGACACGAGATTGGTTTTCTAAAAGTAACTTTGCCTTCGAAAAAAGCTTTTTCTATAGAACACTTGGCAATACCTTTATCATAGTAAACAAACACGCAAGCTTTGCTGTTAACGCTGCTTGTCATCAATTCACCGTCTTTAATTTCGTAAAATCCGTCTTCATCTATAATTTTTTTATGTGAAGCTGGAATATAGTCGATTACGACATCTAAAATTTTTTTAATTTCTTCAATTTCTTCTTCAAGCAACGGTGCGCCGTAATCGCTTTCCAGTGTACAGCAAGCACCTTTGCATTTATCTAAATCGCAGGCAAACCTGGCTTCTGGAATTTCTTGCCTAACAAGTACATCTTCTACCGGTATTACGTTACTAACAATCATTGGAATAATTTTTGCTGAAAAGATAATAATTTGTTATTAAATAGAAAAATTTAAATGTGCCCGAATCGCTTTTTTATTCTAAAATTAAAAGTATTAAACCCTAATAATGGAATTGTTACAACTTCTGTTTATATGTTTAATAATTTTGATGAAAACATAGTTGTCTCAAATATGAGCAGCAAGATACAAATTGTTTCATTTTTAATGCAAACAAAGGATGTATAGTAATGAACAGCCGGAAAAAAATTTTAGTTATTGACGACGTTCCAGAAAACGTATATACGTTACAAGAAAAACTTGAAGATGAAGGCTTTGACGTTAGAGCCACATACGATGGGAAATCCGGAGTTCAAAAAGCATTGCTCGAAGCGCCCGACCTTATATTATGCGATGTTATGATGCCTCAGATGAGCGGCTATGAAGTAATGAGCGCATTAAAAGAAAACCCCGGAACGGCTACAATTCCGTTTATTTTTCTTTCGGGCAAGTCAGAAGAAACAGATATACGCGAAGGCATGAGATTAGGTGCAGACGATTTTTTAACAAAGCCATTTAACTGCAACGAATTAATCGACGCTATAAAAGTAAGGCTGAATAAAAGAGAATTATATGAGAAAGATATCAATAGTTTAAGAAAAAGTATTTCATATTCTTTACCACATGAATTGCAAACACCGCTTGCGGCAATTTCGGGCTTTGCCGATTATCTGATTGAAGATTACCAGACAATTGAACGAGAAGATATTCTTGATGTTGCCGGAAGTATTAAAGAATCGGCAAACAGGTTAAACTGCCTGGTTCAAAATATTCTTACCGCTACAAAGTTAGATGCGCTATCCAGAGATAGAGCAAACCTTAGAGTCCTAAGAAAACACTCAACCACAATAACAAAAGAATTAATAAAGGATGCGGCTTATAATAAAGCCAAAGCATACGGCAGAGAAGACGATATTGAGATTGAAATTACATCGGCCGATTTGGTAATTTCAAAAGAACACCTAAAAAAACTGGTTGAAGAAGTTGTTGATAACGCTTTTAAATTCTCAAATAAAGATACTCACATTCATATTAGCGGCTATTCATACGGTATGGAATACATCCTTTATTTTGTAGACCACGGCAGAGGCATGAGCGGGGAGCAAATACGTCAGGTAGGTGAATATATGCAGTTTGAAAGAATGATGTACGAAAGAAAAGGGGCAGGGCTCGGGTTATCGATTGTAAAAAAAATACTTGATATTTACTGCGGCCAACTTACAATTGAAAGCATCCCTTTGAAACAAACACTGGTTAGCGTAAAGCTGCTTGTTTCATAAAACAAAATAATAACTTATTTTAAAAAAGCTATAATTTCTCTACCATTCTTTTCTTTTGATGTAAACGAATTTATTAATATTATGATTTTAACCGGCAAAACAATTTTAATAACCGGAGCTTCAAGCGGTATCGGCTATTGTTTAACAAAAGCCCTGGCCGCTGAAAAGTGCAACCTTGCAATACTTTCAAGGAAAAAAAATGTGCTGGATAATATTGCGGCCGAGTTAAAAGATTACGGCAGCAATATAATACCGCTTCAGTGCGACGTAAGAAACAAAGAAGAAATAAAATCAGCCATACAGATTGTGAGGCGGAAATTCGGCGAGATTGATATAGCTATTCTAAATTCCGGGGTTAGCGGAAGAAGCAAGGTAGAAAATTTCAAATCTACTGAAGCTGAAAATACTTTCGGCGTAAACGTACTTGGATTAATTTATTGTGTGGAAGAATTACTTCCCAACTTTATTATCGAGAAAAAAGGAATGATTGTAGGCGTATCTAGTTTAGCTGACGGAAGAGGTTTTCCTAAAAGCGGCTTTTATTGCGCAAGCAAAGCGGCGGTAACAAAATTTCTTGAAAGTTTAAGGGTCGAACTAAAAAAATATAACGTGAAAGTTATAACGGTAAAACCTGGTTTTGTTAAAACTCCTATGACGGACAAAAATGACTTTAACATGCCTTTTTTAATGCCGCCCGAACGCGCCGCCCAAATAATTCTTAACGGAGTAAAAAAAGAAAAGCGTTTAATCCAGTTCCCTTTCCCTACGGTTTTAGGCGCTAAACTTTT
>DAIERC010000169.1 GCA_027347125.1 Ignavibacteriales bacterium | reverse complement strand
TAAGGATAACGAGTCTGAACATATAAAATGCGGTTAACAAAGCCACGAGAAAACCGACAACCGCAAACAACCATTGTCCGGTTAACGAACCGAAAGCAAAAGTGCCGGCAAGAATACCGTCCTTGCTTAAAAACCCGGAAGTAAAAGGAACGCCGGAAATTGCCAACGTTGAAATTAAAAAAGTAGCGTAAGTAACGGGCATTTTTTTTCTTAAGCCGCCCATTTGTCTGATATCCTGTTCATGGTGCATTGCATGAATTACCGAGCCTGAGCCTAAGAATAAAGCGGCTTTAAAGAAAGCGTGTGTAACCAAATGGAAGAAAGCAAATTGATACGCTCCAACTCCTAAAGATAAAACCATGTAACCAAGCTGGCTAATTGTGGAGTAAGCAAGGACTTTTTTAATGTCATTTTGGGTTAATGCAATTGTAGCTGGAATAAAAGCAGACAAGGCTCCTATTACCGCGATAAACATTAAAGCATCACCGGTAAGAATAGGGAAAACTCTAACAACTAAGTAAACACCGGCGGCAACCATTGTTGCGGCGTGAATCAAAGCGCTTACAGGTGTCGGGCCTTCCATAGCATCCGGCAGCCAAACATGAAGAGGGAACTGGGCTGATTTTCCTATTGCGCCAAAGAATATTAGTATGCCCGTAACGGTTAGCCAAAAGCCGCTGTTAAACGGAATATGCCCGGCGCCGATTTGAGAAAATATCTGGGCGAATGAAAATGAATGATATGTAAGAAATAAAATTAAGATACCAGAGAACATACCCAAATCGCCAACTCTATTTACGATGAAAGCTTTTTTACCGGCATCGGAAGCAGATTTTTTTTCGAACCAGAAACCGATTAACAAATATGATGACAAACCTACAAGTTCCCAGAAGATGTACATCATCAACATATTGTTAGTAAAAACTATGCCTGTCATCGAAAATGTAAATATACCCAGATAAGCAAAGTACCTGTTATATCGTTTATCTCCTTTCATGTATTCGAGGGAGAAGAGATGAACCAGCATGCTTATTAAGGTTACAACAAAAATCATTAAAACTGATAGGTTATCAACCATCATTCCGAGCACAATTGAAATAGGGCCTAAAACCGGCGTGTTCCCGAGGTTTATCCATTCCATTTCACCGACGACTGTTTTGTCAGGGAAATAAGTAAACTTGGCGTAAACCATAAAAACAGCCAGTAGAAAAGCGGAGATGATAATTAGATTCTCAAAATAAAATACATATTTTATCTTCTTACCGAGTAGTAATGTTACAACAAACCCAAGTAGGGGTAAGAATAAAATAACTTCTGCCAGTTGAATCAACAAACTATCTGTCATTGCGGCTAATCCTTTAAGGTATCAATCTCATCAACGTTAACGTTGGAGAATGTTTTATAAATATTCAAAACGATGGCTAAAGCAATTGCTGCTTCGGCCGCGGCAAGTATAATTACAAAAAGCGCCATCACTTGCCCCTGGTAACCGAAGTTTCCGAATTTTGCAAAAGCAATAAAATTTATATTTGCTGAGTTAAGAACAAGTTCAACTCCCATTAGAACCATTACCGCGTTTTTACGTGTAACAATTCCGAATATTCCCAATCCGAAGAGAATGGAACTGACAACTAAAAAATGATTTAATCCAATTTGTGACATAATGAATTTACCGATTTATTTACGCGCCATTGATGCTGCACCAACAAGCGCAATTAAAAGAATAATTCCGAGCAGTTCAAAAACCACCGCATATTGTTGAATTAAAAGCAAGCCGATTGAATGAGTAGTTGCTACCGGTAGTTCGGCATTAAAATTTTTCCAGCTGGTTTTTATAAGTGCGGCAAGCATTGCGCCGATAAACAAAGCAACACCAATTACCGCGGGCACAATTTGCAAAGTGCCGGTCTTCATTTGAACACTGGTAATTCTGTTTGTAAGCATAACGCCGAAGATTAAGAGAATTAAAATGCCGCCAACATAAACTACCAATTGAACTACCGCAATAAAATCAGCGCCGAGCAATACGTAAATTCCCGCAACTCCGAAAAAAGTAAACAACAAAGAAAAAGCAGCGTAAACTATATTCTTTGTTGTAACTACAAAGAATGCAGATAAAAGAGTAATTGCGGCGAACAAGTAAAATATAACATCGTAAGTGGCCATACTTTTTTATTCCTTAGTTTCTGTAGGTTTAGCAGGAGCTGCAGCTTTAGCGGCGGCTTTTTCTGCTGCCTTTTCAGCTTCAAAACGGGCGTAATTAGCTTTCTTTTCTTCTCTCTCATCGGGAGTAAGCGTAACAAAATCGTATTTCAGGTTATCTCTTTCGTATTCCGAAAATTCATAAACATCAGTCATATAAATACATTCCGTAGGGCAGGGGAATACGCAGAGCTGGCAGTAGCAGCATTTTGCAAAGTCTATATCGAATTTAGTTACCCACAAAGCTTTCTTTTTACCGTTAGAAGTTTTTCCCAAATCTTCGCCGGGCAAACCTTTAACAGTTTCAATTGTTATACAGCTAACCGGGCATGCACGGGCACATTGATCGCACCCGATACAATCGTCCATGTTAACATAAAGCCTGTTTCTTTCTCTTTCGGGAAGTTGAAGCTTAACATCCGGATATTGAATAGTAACGGAGGGAGTAAAAAGATGCTTAAAAGTAACCTTCATCCCAACGAATACAGTAAATAGTGCGCTCCACGCAGTTTTGAAATATTCTATCATAGTATTATAAAACCGTTATTAAACCGACAATAATTAAATTGACAAAAGCTATAGGGATTAAATATTTCCAGCAGACGGCCATAAGCTGGTCTACTCTTAAACGAGGAAGAGTCCATCTTAACCACATCTGAACAAAAACAAAAAATAAACCTTTAGCTGTAAACCAGAAGAACTGCTCAATTGGTATTAACCAATGGGCATTAAAAAGATTTCCGAGGTAGCCGAAAGGCGATTGATAGCCGCCGAAAAATAATGTGGCTACAATTGCGGAAACTGCAAACATGTTCGCGTATTCCGCAAGAAAGAACATTGCGAACTTCATTCCCGAATATTCCGTATGATAGCCTGCAACAAGTTCTGATTCGGCTTCCGGAATATCGAAAGGAACTCTATTTACTTCAGCAAGGGTGCTGATGTAAATTATAACAAATCCCGAAACCATGAACGGAATGAAAAAGAATTTTGCCACCCCAAACACCGGGCCGCCAAATATCATCCAATTCCAAAAATGGCCTGTCTGCATTTCGCTTAATGTTGAAAGGTTAAGA
>DAIERC010000159.1 GCA_027347125.1 Ignavibacteriales bacterium | reverse complement strand
TGAGTTTTACAACGATATAAATAATTTCGAACTTGAGATTACTGTTCCCAAAAATTATTTAGTATGGGGAACGGGGCTCTATGAAAATCTTAAAGATGTTGTTAAGCCGGAAATTTATTCCCGTTATAAGGAAGCATGGGAATCTGACGGCGTTGTTAGAATCGTTGGTGAAAAGGATTTGAAAGAAGGAACAACAATAGGCGGCGATAAAGTAACGTGGAAATTAAAAGCCGATAATGTTCCGGATGTTTCTTTTGCAACCAGCAGCGGTTATATCTGGGATGGAATTAGCGCCGTTGTTGACGCTAACGGAAGAAGAGTTTTAACCGATGCGGTTTACCCGCCTGCTCAAAAAGCTTTTGAGAATGTAGCTGTCTACGCTATGAAAACAGTTGAGAGTCTTTCAAAAAAATTACCGGGCGTTCCGTTTCCTTATCCCAAGATTACAGTGTTCAGCGGCGAGCAGGACCGAGGCGGCGGAATGGAAATTCCAATGATGTGCAACAACGGCGTTTATCCTACAAAAGAAGGACAAGCGGGCGTAACAATGCACGAAATTGCTCATACTTATTTTCCTTTCTTATGGGAATTAACGAAAGGAAATATGCATGGATGGATGAAGGCTGGGCTACATTTTTTACTTCGGCGCAGTTGAAAGATTTAGAACCGGATGCCGACGAATACACGCAGAACATTATGCAGGTATCGTCTATGATGGGAAATGAATTTGATACACCGGCAATTACGCCGTCTGTAAAATCGCGCGGACCGATGTATGGCTTTACGGAATATCCAAAAGCCTCCGTTTCATATTTTATGTTGAAAGACGCTTTGGGTGACGAATTATTTAAAAAGTGTTTGGATGAATACATTAACCGGTGGCACGGCAAACATCCGCTTCCGTGGGATTTCTTTTTCACTTTCAATGATGTTGCAAAACAAGATTTGAGCTGGTTCTGGAATCCATGGTATTTTGATCATGGTTATCCTGATCTTGGCGTTAAAAATGTAAAAGTAAAATCCGGCAAAGCAGTTGTTACAGTTGAAAAGGTTGGCAACGTACCTGTTTGTATTGATTTGATTGTAACTTATTCAGACGGCTCAACAGAAAATATTCATAAAAGTGTTTCGGCCTGGAAGAACGGCAATAAAGAAGCGCTGGTAGACTTTAAAGCTGTTAAAGACATTAAGAAAGTAGAGATCAATAAGAAGCTTGTTCCAGATACAAACGATAAAAATGATGTATTTGAAGTGAAAAAATAAATTTGTTTTTAGCCCATGTTCCTTCGTTGTTAAACGAGGGAACATGAGGCACTATAAATAGAGTTGAGTCTTACCTTCCATATTTATAAACTTGCCCTCATAAATCACAAAATTAAAGTATACATTGAAAAGAAAATATTTTTTCGCGTTTCTCCTTTTGATAATAGCCGTCGTATCGCTTCAGGCTCAACAGATGATTCAAAAAGGAAAAACATTATATCTTTCCAACACCCTTATTATTAAAGTTAAGAGCAGTACAACAACGGCGCAGCTTAATAAATCACTAGCAAAATTTTCTATCAATAACGCAACCGAAATGTATCCTTCCGGCGGTGTCTTAAAAAAAACAGCCGGCAAAAATGTTTTGGATGGAATTTACCTTGTTAAATATAATTCAACAGAAGACCCGGTTAAACTTGCCGCCAAGGTTGGAAAGATGCCGGGAGTTTTATGGGCAGAACCAAGATATATTAGAAAAGTCTGTTATACTCCCAGCGACTCGTTATTATTTAATGGCAAACAAAATGATTTGAAACAAATTGGTGCAATAGACGCATGGGATATTACCACTGGGAGTAAAAAAATTATTATTGGGATTGTAGATACCGGAGTAGACTGGGGACACCCCGATCTTGCGGCAAATATTTATATGCAAAGCGGAGCGTTGATTCCCGGTTCTGATTTAGGCGGTAATAACGGAACACCGGATGATGATCCTTCAGAAGATATTGTTGCGGGAGACGATTCGCCATATCACGGAACACACGTCGCCGGTATCGCAAGCGCGGTAACAGATAATGATATTGGAGTAGCTTCAATTGGATTTAATTGTTCCATACTTCCCGTTAAAGCTTCTAGAAATGATCAAAGAGACGCATCTACCGGAGAACCGTATATTTTTTACGGGCCGGAAGGAATTAAATGGGCTGCCGATCATGGCGCAAAAGTAATTAACTGCAGTTGGGGCGGCAATAGTTACTCTTCATATGAACAATCTATTATTGATTATGCATTATCAAAAGGCGCAGTAGTTGTTGCGGCCCAGGGCAATGAGGGTACGACCGATAATTTTTATCCCGCGGATTATGACGGCGTTCTTTCGGTTGGATGGTTAGATACAGGTATTGGCGTTAAGAATATTGATTTCTCGGCTAACTACGGGGAGAAAGTCAAAGTATTTGCACCTGGTTCAAATATTTATTCTACCTGGCAGCGTGTTCCCATTCCAAATCAGCCAACAAGGCTTTATAACAATATATACGGATCATCAATGGCAGCCCCGCATGTAAGCGGTCTTGCCGGATTGGTGTGGTCAAAGTTTCCATATTTTACACCATTGCAGGTGGAAGAAAGAATCAGAGTTACCTCAGATTATATAGATAACGCAAATCCCGATTCAATGAAAAATTTATTGGGGCATGGAATTATAAATGCCGCTAGCGCTGTGAACGGGAATATAAAAGCGACTTCTGTTCGAGCGGACAGCATTACATTTATTGACAGCGGCAACGGCAATGGTATTTTTGAACCGGGCGAGGAAATTTCCATTAAAATGGATTTTACAAATTATCTCGCGATAGTTGATAACGTTAATGTAACGCTGTCAACATCAGATAATTATGTAACGATTGAGAATAGTTCATTTGACACCGGGCACATGGATACTTTGTCCACCATTTCAAATGAGTCGAACGAATTTAAATTTAAGATTGCAAACAATGTTCCTTATAATCACGAAGTTCATTTCTTGCTGTGGTTTACCAATGGAACTGATTACAATGATTTTCAATGGGCGGATGTTAAAGTCAATCCAACTTTTGATACGCATTTAAATAACAATGTAACTTTGACAGTTACCAGCAACGGCACTCTTGGCTTTAATGATTATCCAGATAACCATGAAGGCGATGGATTTAAATATCAAGGCAGCGAAGACCTAATGTTTGAAGGCGCTTTCATGTACGGAATAAGTTCTACAAAGGTGATGAATGAAGCCCGTGTTCTTAGTAGTCAAAAACAGGATTTTGTTTACAGCGTTCCGATGAAGACGGCAATTGACGGAACAACTCAAACTGGCTACAACGTTTTTTCGGATGCGGGTGCAGGCACAAACGCTTTGGGAATAGAAACATCTCTCTCAACATACAGTTATTCCCAGGCTCCGGATAATAATTATGTAATCCTTAAAAGCACGCTTCATAATAAATCATCTTTGAACCTTAACGCGTTGTACGCGGGTTATTTTATAGATTGGGATATACCAGAAAGTGCTTACGACCAGGACACCACATATTTTGATAATTTTAATAAAATTGCTATTGCTTACAACGCAAAAGATCCCACCGTTCCTTACACGGCAACAGCCTTAATTTCCACGGAAAGTGATTTTGGTTTTTACGCGATCGATAACACAGCTACATCGGGAGCGGTAGTAATTGGTGATGCTGATGGATTTACCGATGCCGACAAGTGGTATGCATTATCCCACGGTATAAAACAAAGTTCAGCAGGAGTAAGCGATATTTCATTTGTGATTTCCGGCGGTCCTTACAATATTCCGGCAGGTCAATCAATCAATGTAGCTTTTGCGATTGCTGCGGGTAAGTCGGTTCAAGAAGCTACAGACGCGATTATTGAAAGCAGGTTGAAATACCAATCTCTTACGGATGTGAAAAATAGTTTAAATGGAACCCCGCTTACATTTGAGCTCGATCAAAACTATCCAAACCCATTTAATCCGTCGACAGCAATACGGTATTCTGTTCCTGCCGGTAAAACGTCTATGCAGCTTGTCACTCTTAAAGTTTATGATGTTTTGGGGCGGGAAGTTTCAACCCTGGTTAACGAAGAGAAATCCGCGGGAAATTATGAAATTAAATTTAACGCAACGACTTTACCAAGCGGTGTTTATTTTTATAGATTTGTAGCCGGAAATTTTCATCAAACAAAGAAAATGATTTTGCTGAAATAATTTTTCTGTGAGAAAAAGTACTCAAACATATAAATGGAATTCTCATGAACGAACTAGTTGAAAAAATAAGTATTTGTGTTGAACGCGGTAAAGTGAATAAAAACT
>DAIERC010000152.1 GCA_027347125.1 Ignavibacteriales bacterium | reverse complement strand
TATAATTATCTGCCACACGATCCGTTGAATTGTAATTTCCCTGAGCCAACGCGTCAAAGTGAAGTCCTGATGGAGCCTCTCTTAATCTTAAATTAACCACTCCTCCGAGTGCATTTGCATCCATATCCGGTGTAAGTGCTTTTATAACTTCAATGCTGGAGAGCAAATTTGATGATATGAAACCAAGATCAGTTGCACGGTTGTTCATATCGGTTGAAGGTAATTCAATACCGTTTAATAAAATCTGATTCAATTTAGCTTGAACTCCGCGGATAACTACCTGGTCCCCGTTCATAAGGGAAACACCGGGCAGACGGCTTAGCGCCGTAGCCGCGTTATCGTCAGGTAATTGATGAATCTTTTCCGAAGATACTACGTTTATAATTGTATTTGATGTCAGCTGTTGGTTTATTGCAGCCTGTTGGCCTCTTGCCTGCGCTGTAACAACAACTTCCTGACCCTGCACATACCCGGGGGAAAGCGAAATATTTAACGCTAAGGTTTTGCCTCCGGTTACATGGATAGTCAGCACTTTTTCTTTGTAGCCGATATAGCGGACTACAAGAGTATATGCACCGTCCGGTACTTGATTTATTAGGTAGCTGCCGTGAAGATCGGAAGCCGCACCCAAACCGGTGCCTTTAAGCCAAACGTTTGCACCGAACAAAGGAGAGTCTGTAGTTGAATCACTTATCACCCCTGTTATTCGACCGGAATTTCCTTGAGCATATAGAATTGTAGTACCAAGAAAAAGAAGGAAAATAAAAAAGAAGGATTTTGTAGATAAAGTCATGTTTGTTTCCTCAAGTTTAATTTATAACTTAAAATGAATTTCTATTAAACATCGGATTTAGCGAAAACAGCGCCTATACTAAGAACTTATGTAACGAAAATATTATTACTAAAGGTCAATCAGTATAAATAGAGTCGACAAAAAATCTTACGCTGCTTCAGCTCAAAAGAACGCTAGTAATGTATATATTACCCTCCCAAAATGTTCATTTTGGTTTAATTCTTTTTGAATCGTTTCAATATATACAAAACTGATTAAATTACATTTGGAAAATAAAAGAAAATTGAGATAATGAAACGCCATATTACGATATAAAACAACCATTTTGCGCAACGATTCGTAATGGGTTTATTTAAGTAGTTGTCTTGCTTTCCGGCCACAAGGCCTTTCTGAAAACATTCCGGCAAAGATTCAACATATAATTACCCCTTTAAGTAGCTGCCGTTAATTTGTAATAGTTCAATATACTTCTGCACAAGTAAAAAATCAGTCCGTTCATTTTATCTTTGAATAATTACTATCGTCAAAACGTTTCAATGATAGAAAAGTTAATTCAAAAAGGAAAAAGGCAAAAACAAAACTCAAGTTTAAATTGAGATAAAGTAACGCAAAAAGCAACATGTTATGTAATATTCCGATTGCCGTTTAGCCGGCTGGTATTGTACGGAAGGGAAATTTTTGTTGGACTGCGATCCGATAGCCTGTTTAAATATACCTATATATATATAATGCAACCTACCGGTATACTTGATTGTTACTTTACAAAAATCGCTTACATAAAGTTACAGGTAACTATACAGACCGAAATTTTTCATCCGCCTATTACAACAGACCAGGGCCGTACTTTCCAATCCTTTATTAAACCGTTTAATACGTACGGATCATTTTGCGCAAATTTTTCCACGGTAGAAATTCTTTCAACTTTGAAGATAAAAACCGCGCTGTCCGCCGGCTCGGCAAGGGCACCCGCAAGAACAAGATCGCCTCTTTTATGCGCCGCCTCCGCGTATGCTAAATGAACTTCCCGGTAAGGTACCCGTTTCTCTATATAATTTTTAACCGTCGTATAAAACAATATGTAATACATCTTAGCACCTGTAATTAAATAATTTATTTCCCCTAATTTGTAAAAAAAATATTTCATTACATAGTATAATTTATGGATAAAAAGTTATTTAATATTTCTGCTTCAGCTTACTCTCTTTCCGTGCATCAGCATATTTACCGCATCATCAAGCGAACCGGCAGGAATAACTTCGCCGGAGTTAACAAAATAAATTTCATCAGCGTTCTCTATCGTGTTCAAGCGGTGAGCAATTATAACTTTTGTGCTTGTAGCCGGAAGCTTTTGCAAAATATTTTCCAGCAGTTGTTCGGTAACAGTATCGATGTTTGCTGTTGCCTCATCAAGAATAAGAAGCTCGGGTTTTTTAAGTATTGTTCGCATAAAAGCGATCAGTTGTTTTTGCCCCAGACTAACACCGTCACCCGCGGTTTGCACTTTTGTATCCAATCCCGATTCAAAACGTCCAATTAAAATTTCCAGGCCCGCTTCGGTAAACGCTTCGACTAATTGTTCGTTGGAATAATTTTTATAATCCTCGTTGCCATACAAAATATTATCTCTTACAGTGCCGGTAAATAAAAAAGGTTCCTGCAGTATAAACCCGATTTTCTTAGTGCGCTTCTCCGCTGTGTAAGAGCGAATATCCTTGCCATTGAGAAGAATGGTGCCTTTAGTCGGATCGTATAACCGGGCAATTAAAGAAGCTGTGGTTGTTTTACCGCCGCCGGTTGGGCCTACAAACGCGTATGTTTTGCCTGGTTTAAGTTCGAAGTTGATATTGTGCAATACTTCTTTACCGTTTGGATATGTAAATGAAACATCCTTGAATGAAACCAGCGGTGAAGCGGCTGCAGGTGAATTATCTTCAATAAGAGGCATGTTGTTTTGCAGGTTCATAATTTGTAATATTCTGTCCCATCCGGCAAGAGCAATCTGGAAGTTTGACCACAGTGCGGCAAGCTGCCTAAGCGGATTATAGAAACTTGTTACATAAGCAAGAAAGCTTATTAAAAGGCCGATGGTAAAAGAACCGGCCGCGATAAGATAAATTCCGAAAGTAAGTACGATCAATTGGCCGATGTTTGAAAAGAAACCGTAAACAGGCATCAGTAAATTATTTGCCAGGCCGGCCGCAACCGAAGTTGAATAATTGTCCATGTTGGCCTCGTTAAATTTCTTTCTAAAATAATCGCGCCTGTTAAAGGCAACAATTACTTTAAAATTATTTAGGCTCTCCTGCACTGCCGAACTCAGGTATCCCACGCTTTTAAGGTTAACCGCGTTCTTTCGCTTTACCCACGGCGAAATGAAACGTGTAAACAACCATATTAATATTGCGGGCGAAAGCGCTGCTGCTCCTAAAGGCAAATTTATGGATAACAAAAATATTCCCGCGCCTATCATTATTAATATGAACCTTATAAACTGCATCAACGACTGGGAGAAAAACTGGTTGATTTTATCCGTATCGTTATTAAGCCTGGATATCAAATCACCTGCTTTATTTTGATTAAAAAAATCAACCGGTAATTCCAGCAATTTGTTGAACACGGCGTTGCGCAATGTAAATAACATGCGTTGCCCTACCGTACCCATCAGTTTAGTTTGGATATAACCCGCTCCAAGTGTAATGATGTACATTATTAATAATATTCCGCTGTAAACAAGCACTCCATGATATTGCTTGGTCTGAACATATTCATCTATTGTGTGGCCTATTATTATCGGAGCAAGAAGACTCAAAACGGCGGTAACAAGCATCGCCGTAAAAGCCGTCCACAATGTTTTTTTCTCTTCAACTACATGAGTCAAAAGACTTTTTACGGCAGTATAGGTGGATTTCTTTTTCCCATCATTACCGGAAAGTATATTAAGATTGTAGTTCATAGTGGCTCGTGCTTCGTTGTGAGTTATAAATCTGAATATATTCCGGACAATTCTTCAGCAGATTTTTATGGTTACCGGCAGCTATCACTTCTCCTTCCATAAGAAGTATTATCTGTTCATAATTTTCTACCGCCGCAATTTTTTGAGTAACCGAAACCAGTGTAATGCCGGCGTAATTTTTCATAAGATTGTTTAATATTTTTTGCTCTGTTTGGCCGTCGACCCTGGCGGTAAAATCATCCAATAATAAAATTTTAGGATTAAGCGCCAAGGCGCGCGCAAGCATAATGCGCTGCTTTTGTCCCCCTGAAAGGCTTGTGCCGCGTTCGGAAATAATTGTATCAAGTTTTTGCGGAAGCGATTCGATAAATTCTTTCAACTCGGCGGTATCTATGGCTTTCGCCAGAGATTCGTCTGTAACGCTGTTGCTGAACGCGATATTTTCCCTCAGGCTCATGTTAAAAATAATACTGTCCTGAAATACAAAACCAATATGGCTGTGGAAAGATTCCATTTTGTAAGCATCGATATTTATACCGTCAAATTCTACAACGCCGAAATCCGGTTTGATAAGCCCCGTAAGCAAGTATAACAATTGGCTCTTACCCGCGGCTGTAGGGCCTATAACGGCCGTATGCGATCCTGCTTTTATGGTAAGAGTAACATTCTTAAGGGCCGGTTTGTCATCATACAAAACAGATACATCTTTTAGAGTAATGTTTCCTTGCAACGGCTCGGCAATTGTTCCCGTTTCAACTATGTCCGGCGATTTTAATACCCTGTCAATCCTTTGATACGAAGCGGTGGCTTGCGCTATTACGTTACTCATAAACCCAATTATGATTATCGGGAAAATGAGAATGGTTACATAGCTGTTAAAAGCAGCAAAATTACCTAACGACATACTTCCGTTTATAACAAAGTGTCCCCCCAAAGCAAGGATTGAAATCGTTGCCAGGTTGGCAACAAAAGTAATAACTGGGATAAGAGTTGCGAACAATGTTAATATGGAAATACCCAGATTCTTTGCCTCGGTATTTGCGGCAAGAAATTTTTGATATTCATTTTGCTGCGAATTAATTACACGGATAACCGCCGCCCCGAGAACACTTTCGTTAATAACTTTGTTAAGCCAGTCAATAACCTCCCTGCTTTTTTTGAACAGCACTTTTACTTTTTTCAAAACTGTAAAAAACGTAAAGCCTATTATGGGAATAATAGCAATAACAGTTAAAGCCAGTTCCCAATTAATGGTTAATAAAAGAACGCTTGTTCCGATAATTATAAACACAGAAGACGCAATTGAGGATACAGCCTGCGATACGAACATCTTTATGGAATCTATATCCGAAGTAAGATTGGTTAATAATGTTGAAGGGTTTGATTGCTGTATAAACAAATAGTTCTGGCGCGATATTTTATTCGAAAGCTGCTCTCTAAGATCGCGCGCTACTTTTTCCGATGCATAAGTTTGTACTACGCTTTGCAGATATATAAAAACAAATATTACCAGCGACGCCGTTAAGAATTCAATAGCTACTGTTTTAAAAACATATTTTCCGCTTGTATAAGAATCAATTCCGCCTGAGATTATTTTGGGAATAAAAAGATTAACACCATTGCCAAGCAATGCAAGTAAAATGAGCAGGATAATCATCCCTGCATAAGGTTTAAGTAAAGATGAAATTTTGGTTCTCACTCTCTCGTTTCCGGATTCTCGTTTAGATGTTCTTTTCATTTCCGCAATAATAATTTTGAAGCGTAAAAATAGTCAAAAAAATTTTGTCATCTTATTACCAATCGGTGAATTACGTCATACCGTCGGTAAATAACCGGATTATTGGAAGAAACAAAACTGGAACATACGTCGTTTTTATTACGGACAACAATACTTAAAATATTTTGTATAAATTTCAGCCAATTATTTTACCGGTAAATAATAAATTGTATTTTAATATATGTTCGTATTCCACTTCTACATTATTTTTTGAAGGAAGCTGCGATGAAAAAAAGAATTACTGTTGCCACCGCGTTTTTATCAGCATTTTTTTTTACTTTCAACATAAATTGCTTTGCGCAAAGCGTTGAACACGGGAAAAGACTTGTTGATTACATTCATCCTATTATAGGCACCCAGGGTGAAGGCAATGTTTACCCTGGCCCTGTTATGCCTCACGGAATGGTTCAGTTAGGGCCTGATACCGATATGAGAAGTTGGGAAACCGCTTCGGGATATGAATACAATGACAGCTCAATTATCGGATTCAGCATGCAGCATCTCAGCGGAACAGGCATTCCGGACCTGGGTGATTTTTTATTTATGCCTTCCGTAGGAAAGATAAAGTTTGTACCGGGAACGGTAAAGAAAAAATCTGACGACGGGAATGTTTATTATATTCAGGATCCCGATTCAGGCTACTGCACACCTTATTATCATAAAGATGAAGTTGTTAAAGCAGGATATTATTCTGTTAGATTACCCGAGCATAATGTATTGGTGGAATTGGCCGCAACCGAACGCGCGGGCATTTTAAGATTTACGTTTCCCAAAACAGACAGTGCAAATGTTATGATGGACCTTGCCCATGTTTTGCAGTGGAAAGTTATTTGGTCCAGGGTTAGAAGAGAAAGCAGCACCTTAATTACAGGCTTCCATCTTGTAAACGGCTGGGCTAAGGAAAGATATCTTTATTTTGCCGCAAGGTACTCGCGCCCGTATAATGATTTCGGAATAATGATGAACGGGAAAAAAGTATTTTACAATACTTATAGATTCAGAAGCAGGTATGAAGCTTCGGGCGATAACCTTCAATATTATACAACATACTCCACAAAAAAGAATGACGTAATAATGGTTAAGATCGGTATCTCGGCTGTAAGTTCGGCAAATGCACTTTTAAATCTTGATACGGAAATTCCGGGATGGAATTTTGATAAAGTGGTTAGTGATGCGCAATCAAAGTGGAATGATGAAATGCATAAAATGCAAATTGAAGGTAGCGAACATGAAAAAGAAACATTTTATACATCCCTATATCATGCTTTACTGGCCCCTACAATTTATGAAGACGTTAACGGCCAGTACCGGGGCCTTGATGAAAATGTTCATCAGGCAAAAGGGTTTACAAATTATTCTATCTTTTCGCTGTGGGATACTTACCGTGCAGAGCATCCGCTCTTTGCGCTAATTCAACCAAGGCGCGATGCCGACATGATAAATTCTATGCTTGCTCACTATGACCAAAGCGTAGAACACCTGCTTCCGGTATGGTCGCTGAATAATAATGAAACCTGGTGCATGATCGGATACCATTCTGTTTCGGTAATTGCCGACGCAATTATGAAGGGCTTAAAGGGATTCGATTATGAACGCGCGTATAACGCTATGAAAACAACCGCAATGAATCCTAATTATGATAATGTAATGGAATATGCAAAAATTGGTTACGTGCCTTTTGATAAAGAAAATGAGTCTGTTTCCAAAACGTTGGAATACGCTTACGATGACTATTGCATAGCGCAAGCGGCTACAAAACTCG
>DAIERC010000139.1 GCA_027347125.1 Ignavibacteriales bacterium | reverse complement strand
CGGTTTTTCCTTCCGCAAAACAACATGCTTAAACCATCGGGTATTATCGGGCACGGTCTCGGTATTATAGGCAGTTTAATGATGATAGTAGGTGTAGGCGTTTACATGATAAGGAAAAGGGTAAGGGCTTTTTTCGGACTTGGTTATTTAAAGAACTGGCTGGAATTTCACATATTTCTTTGCACGCTTGGGCCTATTCTTGTTTTGTACCATACGGCTTTCAAGTTTGGCGGAATAGTTGCGGTAAGCTTCTGGAGCATGACCGCTGTTGTTTTAAGCGGCGTTGTAGGAAGATTTATTTATGTTCAAATACCCCGCTCTATTAAAGGCCAGGTTATAGAATTAAAAGACCTTGAAGAAATAAACAGCGGATTTAATGAAAGGCTTATAGAAGATTTTAAAGTCGATAAAGTATTGGTAGATAAACTTGAAGAACATTCCAGGTTGGATAGACATACCAGAATTACATCTCTCAAAAGCATCGGCATACTGCTGGGAAGTTACTTTCATATCAAAACTATTCTTAAAAACTTGAAACGGGAATTGAAAAAAAACAACAGGCGTAAAGACGAAGTAAAAGAAATTCTGCAAACCGCTAAATCCAAATTAATAATGTCGCGCCGCATCGGTATGCTTCAAACGATGCAAAAATTTTTCAGGTACTGGCATATTGTACACCTTCCGTTTGCAATTGCTATGTTTGTAATAATGTTTGTTCATATCGCAGTTACCATAGTATTCGGCTACAGATGGATATTTTAAGGCCATAAATTTTTACAGGAAATATATTCCCGTGCATTAAAAACCGGACTTGCATAATATTCTAAAGAATGTTATCGTTTGCCGAGGTCTCAAAGTATTTATATCCGTAAAATTTTCGATAGTATATTGATAAATAATTCCGAATAATAGTATCGGGTCAAAAACAAATTCTTAAAACGCCGGGGTCAAATGGAAGTAGCTATAGAAAGAATTATAGGATATATAGTATCACTTCTTTTGGTTTCAATTATTATTTTCTTTTACGTAAGGAAGAATAAAAAGAAATCGGCAGCCACAATTGCAAAAATAAAAAAGGCGCATGAACTTGGTTTTAATGAACCGGTATCGCTTCACCCGGTTGTAGATTTAGATACCTGCATAGGAAGCGGCGCCTGTATTGCCGCGTGCCCGGAAAAAGATATTTTGGGTATGGTAGACGGCCACGCAAAAGTAATAAATGCTTCCCGATGTGTGGGGCACGGGGCATGTTTCCATGCATGCCCGATGCACGCAATTACGCTTTGTATCGGTACTGAAAAAAGAGGAGTCGATCTTCCGCACGTGAGCCAGGAGTTTGAAACAAACATTCCCGGCTTATATATTGCCGGTGAGCTTGGCGGAATGGGCTTAATTAAAAACGCGGTTGAGCAGGGAAAACAGGCGGTTGAATTCCTTTCGAACAAAATAAACAAAAACTCCAAGGGCGATTATGATGCCGTAATTATAGGTGCCGGACCCGCAGGAATATCGGCAACACTTGCCGCAGCAAAAAACAAATTAAAATACCTGACTATTGAACAAGAAAGCCTGGGTGGAACCGTTTTCAGCTTTCCGCGGGCTAAAATTATTATGACCTCGCCGATGTACATTCCGCTTTACGGGAAAGTAAAACTTTCTCAAACAACAAAAACCGAGCTTCTTGAATTATGGCGCGAAGTACTTTCCAAAAACAAAATAAAAATTAATGAACAGGAAAAAGTTGAAGAGATAAAAAAGGACAATAATCATTTCGTAATTAAAACAAATAAAGGCGAATATTCTTCAAAGGGCGTAGTGCTTGCCATAGGAAGAAGAGGAACACCGCGAAAACTAGGTGTGCCCGGCGAAGAAAAAGAAAAAGTTTTTTACCGGCTTTTGGAACCGGAGCTTATCCATAACAATGATATTCTTGTAATTGGCGGCGGGGATTCGGCTGTTGAAGCAGCTCTTCTTTTATCCGACGAGAACAACCGGGTTACTTTATCTTACCGGGGCGAAACATTTTCAAGACTGAAACCTAAAAATCTTGAGAGAATTAATAACGCTATTGACAATAAAAAAATAACTGTTATTTTCCATTCGCAAGTAATCGAAATTTTTGACGGTGAAGTTATTTTATCCGTAAAAGATGCTGATTCAAATCTTAAAATTCAAAATGATTTCGTGTATATATTTGCAGGCGGGGAACTTCCAACCGCATTTCTTGAAAAGGTGGGAATTAAAATTAATAAAAAGTTCGGGGAAGCGGTTCTAAAACATTAACATTTACCAAATATTTCCGATAGTAAACTAACTGGATATTTTTTTTAAAATCAGGAAGTTTTTACCCTAAAACCGGTAGATAGATGGGGCATAGAAGAACCACATTATATTTTTACGGCGTTTTTCTCGTAATAGCTTTTGCTGTGCTGTTTACTAGCGAGTGCAGCGCGCAAATATCGCCGGGAGATTTAACTTATGCTCACGCAAAGTATGAGGGGTTAAGCAACTGCACAAAGTGTCACGTACTTGGGGAGCGGCTAAGCAACGACAATTGTTTGAATTGCCACGGGGAAATAAAAAAACTTCAAAATAATAATGAAGGCTATCATTCATCTGCGGATGTAAAAAATAAAAATTGCTGGAAGTGCCACAGCGAGCATAACGGCAGAGATTTTAAAATAATTAATTTTTACCCCGATAAGTTCGATCACTCAAAGGCCGGGTTTGTACTGCTTGGCAAACACTCGCAAATCAAATGCTCCGATTGTCATCAGAAAAAATATATCAAGCAGTCTAATTTGATGAACAGAAAAAACACTTACCTTGGTTTAAGTTCAAAATGCGTTTCATGCCACGAAGATTATCATCAGAATACACTGGGAACAAATTGCTCATCATGTCATGATTATAATAACTTCAAGACAGCGGCAAAGTTTAATCACGATTCGGCTAAATTTAAGTTAACCGGTGCGCATGAAAAAGTTGAATGCGATAAATGTCATCAAAAGGAAAAACGAAACGGTAAAGATTTTCAGGTATTTAAAGGCGTAAAATTTTCAGGTTGCGAAAATTGCCACAAAGATATTCATAACGGAAAACTGGGCAGCAACTGCCAGAGTTGCCATACGGTAACTTCGTTCAATGCTGTTAATAAAGGAGCGTTTGATCATTCCAAAACAAACTTTCCGCTTTTAGGAAGGCACGCATCGGTTAAGTGCGATGATTGCCACAAAGGAGGAATTGGGAAGAAGCTTCTATTTGGGCAGTGCATAAATTGCCATACCGATTATCATCACGGTGATTTTACAAAAAACGGAAAACCTGCGGACTGCGGGCAATGCCATAGCGTTAATGGATTTTCGCCGTCAACTTTTACATTGGAGGATCACGGCAAAATAAATTTTGTACTAACAGGTTCTCATCTTGCGGTATCATGCAGAAGCTGCCATTTTGTACAAAGCAGTTGGCATTTTAAAAATATCGGGATGAATTGTATTGATTGCCACAAAAATATTCACGGCAGTGAATTGACAAATTCATTTTTGCCTGATAACAATTGCACCAAATGCCATGTTACCGAAAGCTGGAAATCAATTTCATTTGATCATAACACGACAAAGTTTAAGCTTGAGGGAAAACATAAAGATGTTACTTGCAGAAAGTGTCATGTTACCGAAAAGAACGGCATGACGGTTTATGTTTTTAAGTCGCTTGATGCTAGGTGCGAAACATGCCACAAAGATATTCACATGGGACAGTTTGCGGAAAACGGAAATACCAACTGTTTAAGATGTCATTACTTCGGAAACTGGAAACCCGTAAAGTTTGATCACAACAAAACAAAGTTTGCCCTTGAAGGTGCGCATAAAAAAATTGATTGCTCTAAATGCCACACTTCGGAAAAACAAAACGGTGTTGCTTTTATAAAATATAAATTGAAAGAATTTAAATGCGCATTCTGCCATTCATAGTTCTATTAATGATTTTGGCCGGCCAAACTTTTGCTCAATCGCCGCATGGGAGTTCGCTTAAGTATGATTGTTCCGACTGCCATGAAGAAACAACCTGGAAAGTGATTCCCAAGAACATCAAGTTTGATCATGATAAAACACAATTTAAATTAACAGGCGAACATAAAACGGTGGAGTGCAGGTCATGTCATGCTAGTCTTATCTTTTCGAAAGTACAAACTAATTGCAGCTCATGTCATAAAGACATTCATCAAAACACTGTTGGATTTGATTGCGAAAACTGCCACACAACAAAAACATGGATCGTCCCGAATATTAATGAAATTCATCGCAGAAGCCGATTCCCATTGGTTGGTGTGCATATGAGTGTTGATTGTTCAAGTTGTCATTCGGGATATTCTAATCTTACTTTTCAGGTTCAGGGAGTTGATTGTTACAGCTGCCATAAAAATGATTTTATAAATGCAAAAAATCCAAATCATGTACAGGCTGGTTTTTCTAATGATTGCATGCAATGTCATAATATAAACAGTATAACGTGGGCGTCGGCTAATTTTAATCATGATTTTTTCCCTTTAACAGGCGGGCATAAATTAGGCACATGTTTCAGCTGCCATAAACAGGGAAGTAATTTTAAAGGGCTTTCAACCGACTGTTATTCGTGCCATAAAATTGATTACCAGGGAGCGAAAAATCCTGATCATGTACTAAGTAATTTACCCACAGATTGTAAAACGTGTCATTCTATAAATTCCTGGATACCTTCAACTTTTAATCATTCATCAACCGGTTTTGTTTTAACCGGTAGCCACACAACGCTTGATTGTTCGGCTTGCCATAAAGGTACGTTTACAGGTCTAAGCAGTGATTGTTATTCGTGTCATCAGGCTCAATACAATTCGGCCGAGAACCATGTTGCGCAAAATTATCCAAAGACCTGCGAAATGTGCCATAGTACTACCACATGGAGTAACTCTACGTTTAATCATAGTACAACAATTTTCCCGCTTACCGGTGCTCATACAACAGTTA
>DAIERC010000132.1 GCA_027347125.1 Ignavibacteriales bacterium | reverse complement strand
TGTTTATCCAGGTTAGTTACAAGCATATCCTTTTCAGCTTTTACAACAACGGCTCCCATCTTAATTGAAGAAGACTCGATATCAATCGTACCTAGTTCAATAATTCTGTTTTTGGTAGACACCGCCAGATTATTTAATGTTTTGGTTTTGTATCCTATAAATGAAGCTTTCGCATAATATCTGCCCGGCTTAACATCTTTAATTAAAAAATCACCTTTGCTACCCGAAACCGCGCCATTAACCACCGAGGAATCTTTTGACAAATACAAGGCAACATTTGCATAATTTACCGGTTTCTTCGTAGAAGAATCAATTATTCTTCCTTTTATTATTCCTAATGAATTGTTATCGCTATTCTTATTTTTTTCCCTGTTTTCCTGGGCAGGCATTAATATACTTGTTATAAAAATTAACACCACAATTATTACTATTTTCATTTTTACTCCGCTACGGTTTCTTTGTTATTATCTGAATTTAACCGACTGTTTGACAACAAAGTTTAAAACCTCGTTTAATGAAAAAAGAATTGATTTGCCGTAAAACAAATTGAAGAGAAATATTTTGATAAAAGGTTTTTATCTATTATGAACGGTTAACTTAAAGGGATAAATTTTGCGTAACAAAATTATAAAAGGCGAATCGGTTGATTCGCCCTGAAAATATTTATTAGAATAAACCGAATTTAAAAGCTATGCCGGCTGATGGGCCGGAAAGATCGCTGTTTGTAAGCCCTACCAAATCTACCCCGTTTACAAAACGGTAGCTGGCACCTATATTTATTCTAAAAAATTTAGCTACATTTAGTTCCGCGTTTATGCCGGGTTCTAGTACAAATACCGACGAATTATTACG
This sequence comes from Ignavibacteriales bacterium, assembly GCA_027347125.1. Taxonomy (GTDB): domain Bacteria; phylum Bacteroidota; class Ignavibacteria; order Ignavibacteriales; family Ignavibacteriaceae; genus FEN-1297. Next base: position 4,995 of record DAIERC010000132.1, on the reverse strand, counting down.
CGTCCAATCGGTATTTAAATAATAAAGATTGGAATTATAAACGCCATACGAAACGCCGCCGGCACCGATTAATGTCGAAACGGAATAATGAATAAGTTCATTTGGGTTTCCAATATACTCAAGATACAAACCGCCGTAGCCAAATTGAATTTTTACATCATCCCAATACCCATAAATATATTGCGCCGATTGTTCCCCTTTTATTTTATTCACCAGGCCGTAACCGCCACCACCGATAAGAAAAGTATGGTTTATAAGCCAGCCGCCGTAACCGCCTACAAACAAAGCGAAATTATTTTTTACTCTGGAAAATTTTACAACTGGGGCACCGTAACCTCCGTTTTCAATTTTTCCGCTTAACAGAGTTTCTTCCTGGGAAAATGACAAACCGCTAAATACGACGATACAGACTATAATAATTATTTTTTTCATGATATCCCCATTAATTATTATTTTGGATTTTATAAAAAAAAGCGGGAAGCTGAGTTAAAAAATACTTTAATCATTCCGGATAATTAAACAATTAGCGGTTAATAGTATTTTTGAATCAGCTTCCCGCTTTGGGTAAACCATTAAGAACTATTTTATTTGCGATAAACGCTTTGGCCCTGCATTTATTACTTCCTGCGAGGCTTCTTTCTGGAAAAGTTTAAAGTTTTCGATAAACCTTGCAGCAAGAGCATCATACTTTTTCCAGTATTCATCTTTGCTGCCCCACGAACTAGCCGGATCCAGTACATCAACAGGTACATCGGGACAACTAGTCGGCACCTCGAATCCGAATAATTTATCTTTTCTGAATTCTACATTTGTCAGTTTACCGTCAAGCACCGCGTGCAAAAGATTTCGCGTATGCTTTATGCTTATTCTTTTACCTACACCGAACCTTCCACCTACCCAGCCAGTATTAACAAGCCAGCATTGCACATTGTGCTTTACCATTCTTTCTTTGAGCATCTTTGCGTATTCAAACGGATGACGCACCATAAAAGGCGCACCGAAACACGCACTAAAAGTAATCTGCGGCTCTGTACCTAATCCTATTTCCGTTCCGGCAATTTTAGAAGTGTAACCGCTTATAAAATGATATTGAGCCTGTTCAGGGTTTAATCTTGATATCGGCGGCAAAACACCTGAAGCGTCGCAAGTAAGAAAAATAATATTCTTCGGATGTTTTTTTACAAATCCTTCGGGTACAACATTTGGAATAAAACTTAACGGATATGAAGCCCTGGTGTTTTCGGTAATCGTATCGTCATTCAAATCTATTCGCCTGGAAACAGGATCGTAAACAACATTTTCTAGTATGGTGCCGTAGCGTTTGGTCGTAGCATAAATTTCGGGCTCGCTCTCGGCAGAAAGACGAATAACTTTTGCGTAACATCCGCCTTCAAAATTAAACACGCCTTCGGGGCTCCAGCCGTGTTCATCATCGCCTATCAGGTTTCTATTAGGATCGGCTGATAATGTTGTTTTGCCGGTACCGCTTAATCCGAAAAAGATTGCGACATCGCCTTCTTTACCAACATTTGCGGAACAGTGCATTGGTAAAACATCCTGAAATGTAAGCAAGAAATTTAAAACCGTGAAAACGGATTTTTTTATCTCGCCTGCGTATAAAGAGTTTGCAATTACAGCAGTGCGTGAAGCAAAGTTTAATAAAATTCCTGTTTCGGTTCTGGTGCCTTCAATTTTCGGATCTACTTTAAATCCCGGTACGGTAATAATCGTAAATTGCGGAATAAATTTCTTCAACTCTTCACGATTGGCTATGGTTAAAAACATATTTCTGGCAAAAAGACTATGCCATGCTTTTTCCGTTATTATTCTGATAGGCATCCGGTAATCTGGGTCGGCACCTACATAACAATCCTGCACAAATACTTCTTCGCCTTGAAGATAAGCTTCCAAGCGTGACATCATGCCGTTAAATTTTTCCAGGCTAATTGGCCGGTTATGAACGCCCCACCAGATATTGTTCTCGGTGGATTCTTCTTTTACTATAAACTTATCCGCAGCCGAACGCGCAGTATGTTTACCTGTCTTCGCAATTAAAGGGCCTTCACTGGCCATATGTGCTTCGTTGCGAAAAATGCTTTCTTCGTATAGCGCCGCATCGGGAAGATTCCAGTAAACCTTGTCAAGATATTTCAACCCGTGATTGATCAGGCCGTAATCCGACGCTAATTCTTTTGCCTCTTTACTTGCGGGGGTGTTGAATTCCAAATATTTACTCATAGCCAATCCCTCACTAATTTGCGTTCGCCAAGATATAATTCATTGGGTGAATTCGGATCAAGCGCCCATTTAATTCTTTCGATACCTTCTGTAATATCTTTTATACCGCCGCAATAACTTAAGCGCAAAAAACCTTCCATACCGAACTCCGCGCCGGGCACGGTAAGAACCATTACTTTATCAACCAGGAATTCGGAAAGCTTATTTGAATTTTTTTCGTAAGCGCTGAAATCTGCAAAACAATAAAAAGTACCGTCTGGTTTTGTAACCTTTACGCCGTCAAAAGAGTTTAACATATCAATCATGATGTTCCTGTTATTCTCAAGAGTAATCCTAAGGTTTTCAACACTGGATTGAATTCCGTTAAGCGCGCCTACAGCGGCTTTCTGAAGCAATACCGAAGGGCCTGATGTTTGATGGCCTTGAATGTTAGCCATTGCTTCAATTATTTTTTTATTACCAACAGCCCAGCCTATTCTGAAGCCTGTCATTGCATACTGTTTGGATACACCGTTGATAACAATAATTTTGGAATTTTCAGATTGATCTTTTGCATAATCAAAACAATTAATCGGTTTTCTTCCGTCAAAAATAAGCCGGTGGTAGATGTCGTCCATTATTAAATAAAGATCTTTCTTTTCGCAGAACTGAACAACATCAGAAATAAACTCTTCGGAATACATCGCTCCGGAAGGGTTATTGGGGCTATTGATAATAACAGCTTTTGTGTAAGATCCTACCTTTTGTTCTATATCTTGAATCTTAGGATAAAAGCTACCGTCTTCAGCCAATGCCGGAACGCCGATAGCGCCGCATAACTTAGCCATCTCAGGGTAACTAACCCAGTAAGGAGCCGGATATACTACCTCCTCTTGAGGATTAAGTATTGCCTGAAGTGCAACCATAATGGCTTGTTTAGCGCCTCCGGAAGCTATTACATTTTCCGGGGCAACTCTTCTGTTATAAAATTCTTCGGTATAGCGAATAATTGCTTTTTTTAATGCAGGTATTCCGTCTGCCGGAGCATATCTTACTTCACCTGTATTTAGATGCGCCGCGGTTGCCAGAATAGCATCCATCGGCACCATACTTTTCGGCTCGCCGCCGCCTAAATGAATTACCGGTTCACCCTTTTCTCTTAGAAGAGCAGCTTTTTCGTTGAGTTTAAGAGTTGGGGAAGCGCTAATCGATCTTGCAATTTGACTGAGGCTCATAATCATTCCCTATTTATTGTATCACTTGATGAGTAAAAAATTTACACATCTAACTTATTGGCAGATGATTTTAGAATCAAGGAATTTCTTAATTAATTTTATTTTTTAATGGATATTTTTTCCATTTTTTGAATATGATTAACTTCATATTCACAATTAGCTTAAAACGGTGGATAAAGAGCAAGAATTATTGCTTCCCTATATATTCATCTTTGCTAAAAATTTTTCTCTAAAATTTATTGGTAAATTTTCTAAATGGTGTGATGTTAATAAGCAGGAGTATTTAATAGCTCTCCGGTTTATAAAATTAAACCGGAGAGTGTTTCCACTTAAACCATGAAACAGAATACACGGGGAAAAAATATTATTTCGGATTCGGTCCTTCGGTTACCTGTACAAAACCTCCCGGGCGCAGCCATTTCTTATACGCATCCTGAACCTGGCTTGCCGTAAGCTTTAAATATTTATGAGCAGCAAGCGTGGGTTCGTCAAGAGGCAGTTCATCAACTGCACGAGAAAGTAACCCGCCCGCAATACTTCCGATACTCGATTCAGACAAAGGAATTTCCCTAAGCAACATCGCTTTAGCCTGTTCAAGTTCGTGGGAAGTTACCTTTGTGTTTTGCATTTGTTTTAAATCTCTAACGATTATTGCGCGCGCCTTTGAAACATTCGGCGGATCGCAGCCGTAATTTACTTCATATATTGATCTTGTTTTTCCAATATTAAATGAAGATGAAACATAATAAACCAAACCGGCATTTTCTCTCAAATCTTTGTAAAGCCTTGTGGCGTAAAACGCGCCACCTAAAACATGGTTGCCAAGCTGCAGCGCATAATAATCTTGATCCGATCTTGTCAAAGTTAATGTTTCAGCAAGAGCAACTTTATCTTGAACCCTGCTGTTATCAGGTACAGCAGCAACAGATGGTTTATTAAGCGGTACGGGCGGCAAATCTGTTTCCGGTTTTACTCCTTCCGCTTTCCAGCTTCCAAAATATTTTTCAATTACTTCTTTGGCTTCTTCCGCTTTAACATTTCCTATAACTACAATTGTAGTCATATCCGGCCTATAAATATTTTTATAGTATGTTTTTACGTCATCCAACGTTATTGAGTTCACGGTTTCCGGGGTTGTTTCCCGCAAGTTAGGATCGTTTGCCGGTAAAAGTGCGGTTCTGATTGCTCTTCCCATAAGATAGTCCGGACTTTTCAATTCACCGGCAACTGTTTGAGAAGTTTGCATTTGAATTATTTTAAAAGCCTGCTCGGGAAGACCAGGGTTTAACAAATTATCCGCTAATAAACTAACCCCCTGGTCAAAATGATTTGCCAGCACTTCAACTGAAAAGTTTGTTCCGGCACTTTCACTGGCGCCAATATTATCCAATGCTTTTTGAAATGCAACACGGTCTAAAGTTTTTGATCCGTAATTAAACAACTGCCCAAGCAGGTTATTTACTCCGTCTTTATTTTTCGGTGTTTGAAGATCAGGATTGTTTTTTATTCTTCCGTAAACACTAACCGTATTACTAATTGATTC
>DAIERC010000120.1 GCA_027347125.1 Ignavibacteriales bacterium | reverse complement strand
CTCTTGAAGTATTATGAACATGAATGAAAAATTTTACCGCAAAAGTTTGAAAAGGAAAAATTGCGGAATAAAAAGTAACGCAAAGCATCACGACTAGCCAATAAGATTTTGAAAAGCTAAAGACTTCCTTAAAATTAATTTCATCTTGTTTGGGAACAGGTCTTAACGTAAAATTTTTCTCGGCATAAACATCCATTCCCCAATAAATGATTACTGCAACAACGGAAATAACCGCTGTTGCTACCGAAATTAAAAGCGGCACCTGCCAATTATCATACAAAGATTTTCCCCAGCTCGGCGAATTAAGCGCGGCAAAAGAGCCAAGACGGGCAAGCGTTAAATTAAGTCCGAACGCGAAAGATAATTCTTTGCCTTTAAACCATCTTCCGATAACAGTTGTTACGGCAACAATTAACGATTCGGCGCCAAGGCCGAACACAAGCCTTCCAATCGCCATCATGGTAAGTGTTCCGGTAGCCGCAGTAAGCGCGGCTCCCAAAAGACAAAGCAATGCGAAAACAAAGGTGGAAATTCGTGTGCCGATTTTGTCTATTACAATCCCGCCGATTAATACCATGAACACGTTTGGAATACTGTAAATAGCGTTCAGCAGGCCGATGCTGGAATCAGAAAAATGGAGCTGCTTGGTAAGTAAATCGGCAAGTGGACTTATGCTGTCGTAAACATAATAATTGCCGAACATGGCAAGGCTTACAAAAAAAAGAACCATCCACCTATAAAAGGCGGATGGTTCTTTTCTAATGCCGTTATTGTTAGATTGAATAACTCCGAACAATTTTTAGTTCCCCCTTATTCAATTTTAGCTTGAGGCTTTCTAGATACTTTGTATAAAATTATTCCCATAAAAGCAAAGAAGAAAACTCCAAGAATATCATAACCTGTTGAGCCAATAATACCGGAAATAAAGCCTTCGGTATCTATTCGCTTAAAGAAATTATAGATATTTTCATTAACAGATAAAAGTGCCACTATTACACCGGCCAGTGCTCCCCCGGCAACCAAGCCGGTAGCAAATAAACTTCCGCTGCCCAGCTCACTATCTTCAACCTTTTCACCTTTGCGTTTTGCAACTTTATCAGATAGCCCTTTTATGGCGCCGCCAACAAAAATCGGAAGAGTTGTTGATAAAGGTAGATAAGCTCCAACAGCAAATGAAAGCGCATTAACACCGCACAACTCTATTGTTATCGCCAGAAAAACACCAACAAGAACAAATTGCCAATCAAGATTAAACGAGAGCAAGCCCTTGATAAGCGTTGCCATCAAAGTACCTTGCGGTGCAGGAAATCTATCGCTGCCGATTGCATGAGTTATTCCCTGTGCAATCATATCAGGCGTGGGATGATCAAGAATTTGAATGGTAGCACCGATAACAATTGATGATACTATAGCGCCGATAAAAAGCGCCAGTTGCTGATTTCTGGGTGTAGCGCCAACCAAATAACCGGTTTTCAAATCCTGTGAAGTTGCGCCGGCATTGGCGGCAGCAATACAAATCATACTTCCAACAACCAAAGCCATCGGTTCATATACTCTTCCCGTCCAACCAACCGCAATAAAAATTAGTGCTGTTGCCATTAAGGTTGCGATGGTCATGCCAGAAATGGGATTGGAGCTTGAACCAATAATACCAACAATGCGGCTTGAAACAGTAACGAAAAAGAATCCGAATAATACGATGAGCAATCCGATAAGTAATTTATTTATGATTGAATCGCCCGGCATTTGCGGCAACAAAGCCATCAAAACAACTAGTCCAACACTACCGACGATAACCATCATAAAAGAAAGATCATTATCGGTTCTGGCTACTTTTGCCACGCTATTTCTATTTTTAAGAGAAGCAAGACTTCCCTTAAATGAAGAGATGATAGTTGGAAAAGTTTTTATTAAAGTCATAAATCCACCCGCGGCAACGGCACCGGCGCCAATCTGTCTAACGTAGGCGCTGTAGATTGCTTCGGGAAAACTGGTAAAAGTTTGTTTAACAGGATCCCATCCTCCGGGCCCGCCCGTAGTCATTACATCTTTCAAGTAACCTAGTTTTACAAGCTGGGTAGCAATAACACTAGGATGCACCAGAGATGCTAACAACGGTATAAAACCTAGCCAGGCAAGCACGCCGCCGGCAACTAAAACACCCGCTATTTTAGGGCCAATTATATAACCAACGCCTAAGTATTCGGGAGTTATTTCGCCGTTTATTGTTGCGGAGGGAAAGAATTTATTTGTTTGAGATGTAACCCACGCCGGCGCTTCGGAAATTACATGAAAGACTCTTTGAAGTAATGCATACCCAAGGGCAACAGATAAACCCTGATATGCGGTTTTAGCAAAATCTCCGCCTTTATCGCCGGCAATTAAAACAGAAGCGCATGCAGTTCCTTCAGGATACGGCAACGTTCCGTGTTCATTCACAATTAATGAACGACGGAGTGGAATCATCATTAATGTTCCGAGAATACCTCCGAACATCGCTAAGAAAAAAATTGTCCAGTAATTAAAAAAACCCGCACCTACACTTACGCCGCTATCATTTAACGACATAAATAAGAAAGCAGGTAATGTAAAAACAACTCCTGCGGCAATGGATTCGCCGGCTGATCCGGTTGTTTGAATTATATTATTTTCAAGAATTGTTGTTTTAAAATATTTTCTACCAATTGAAATTGCTAATACCGCAATTGGAATTGAAGCCGAGACTGTTAACCCCGCTTTTAAGGCAAGAAACACTGACGCTGCGCCAAATAGTATTCCAAAAAATGCGCCTATAAGAATTGACTTTAAGGTAAATTCAGGAACATTTTGTGCATCGGATATATAAGGCTTGAAATTGGAAGCTGAAGAAGAATTTTCTGCCATACCAGCTGCTCCTTATTAAAGTTTTAAGAATACGCTTATTAAAAATAAGTGTGAATATTTGAATAAATTGTTATTAATGCAACTAATTATTCACTTATTAATAGCAGATAATGTTATGATGTTACAATTTTACTTAGATAATTTAAAAAATTAATTTCCTCATCCCTATATGGCAAATAGCAAAATCATATTTAACCGGGTCGTGCGGGTCATATTTTTTTAAATTATTTGTTATCTCCTCCGCCATTTGCCAGTTTACATTTTTTCTTAAAGTTAAGTTTAACGATTTACAAACCCTGGCAACATGAGTATCTACCGGTATAATAAGTTTACTTGCAGGTATTTTATTCCACAGGCCGAAATCAAGATCATCTTTCCTTATCATCCATCTAAGAAAAAGATTCATCCTTTTGCAGGCACTGCCGCGTTCCGGCAAAGGAAACATAAACCGGATACCTTGACTAACATTTTTTTTACCGGTTATATTTTTTACCGATTCTACAAAGTGATTTGAAAATCCCGACAAAGCATTCTTTATGTTTTCATCTTCCGGCGAATAAAAGTTATAGAACAAATTTTTTAACAAACCGTATTCATGGTAAACTGAGTTTAATGTTATAAAGAAATTAACTATATCTCTTTCGGTATAAAAGCGATGTTTAAAGCCTCTCATTATTGAAGCGTCTGTTGTTCCGTTAAAATTAAATATAAATTTATGCGGGCTGTTCCCAAAAGCGTTAAATATTTTTTCAAGCGTATTAATTATTTGCTTCACGTTACCGTACGCAAATACCGAAGAGATGAAACCTACAGCCTCAATATCCCGTTCATCTTTATATAGATGAAGAAACTGCAATGGGTCCGGCGATATCTGGGATTTGTCGAACGCTTTGTAATGATAATCGAGTTTTTGTTTAAGATTCATCTTTACCGCTAAATTTAGGTACAATTATAAAATCATTATTTGGGCAAAATAGTTTTTATAAGAAGAGTAACAAGTATAGCTGTAAGAGCAGAAAAGAAAGTTCCAACTAGAACATACTCTGCAAAATTCCTATCGTCCAATTCTTTGAATCTCGTAAATCCCTTGGCAGCAATAATAAAACCGATGGCGGCATATTGGTCTGCAAGAAGGAAGAAAAATATCAGCGTTCGCTCAAGCATACCGATTATTCTTCCGGCGGTATATTCTTTTGAATCTATTTCTGCAACATCACCGGACAATTTATTTATGGGCGTTAATGAAAACAATTCGAAAAAATAACGGATTAAAATATTAGCTTCATTAATTAAAAATAAAACAGCCGTTATTATGATACTTAACGCTAACCAATTTATTTGACCGATGTTAGTTAAAAAGAAAAAATAATTTTTTAAGCTTAACAAATTGATCAATAATCCATTGTTGAATTCCATACCGAAAGAAGAGGAAGTAAAAAGGCCGTAACTTAAGAAATAGGTTATAAAGGATAACAGCCTTACCAAGTTAATATTCTTAATTTTTCTTTCGAAATAATAAACGAACAAATTTAGAATAATTGTAATAATAAAAAGAACAAGCAGTAGCGCATTCGGTTGGAATAAACATAATGCTATTATTTGAAAGGCAGTCGCAAGATATAGTTTCTTCACAGTAATGGGCTCATCTTTAAAACAAAATACTAATCTTGATAGCATCACGGTATTTAATAAAAAATAGAACTGCAAGCTTAGCCCTTTTTAATTGCTTTATTCAAAAGGTTGGATATTTCCTCGAACAACGCCATAACCATATACATTCCGCCGGTATCAATATTTTTATAAACAGCTTTATCCGATATTTTTAATTTCCGTGCAATTGTCTTTACGGTATTCCCTTGATAAAGTGAATCGAATATTTTCATTCTGGAAGTTTTCCATTTTGTAATTACACGGGATACTAGAAAAAGTACTTGCCTGGTAAAATCAATATTCTCTATATCTTCACCCGAAATATTAAATAAAAACGAATATTCTTTTAATTCATCGAGCCCCGACCTGGCGTTATAAAACGCTGGGCCATCCATTCCTATAGCCTGTTTTTTATTCACTTTTGTATTTAACTCACCTACTCCGATTGAAAACCGGACTCTTTCGGGATATAAGACATACATTATTTGCCAAATATCTTTAAATATATTATCAGCCTTATTATATAAGGCCTGGAATTCATCACCAAGAGTAATTGTGAAAGGAGAATCTAGTGTTTTATTATTTTCATTAATATTCTTAAAAAGACGCGCAAGTTTTTTTTGAACCTCGTCTCTATTTTTAATTTTCTTTGATGCTACGATGTCGCCGATCAAAACAATTTTTTTCATATTTAAAGCCGCTTTTTATTTATGGCAACATATGGAACACTTAAGTCAAATTCAACCAATATGGTTGAAAATTACAAATTCAACTTATATGGTTGAAAATTATAAATTCAACTTATACGGTTGAATAATTTTTACCGCACACTATATATAAATAAACAGCATGATGCTGTTATTTATTAAAACTTTACCCGATTAATCTTATCATTTCATGTATCGCTTCTTTAAGGCCTACAAACACCGCACGGGCAATAATGGCATGACCAATGCTTACTTCGTCTATATCCGGTACTTCCCGGAATATTTTTATATTCTGATAATCCAGTCCGTGCCCTGCGTTAACACCAAGCCCAAGTTTTTTTGCATGCTTAACGGCAATCCTTATTTTGTCCAGTTCATCGAACTGCTCTTCCTCGTTAACAGCGTTGGCAAAAACCCCGGTATGAATTTCTATAAAGTCCGCATCTATTTCGGCAGCAGCATCTATTTGATCGATATGGGGTTCTATAAAAAGCGAAACCATAATACCTGCATTGTGCAGATCTTTTATGGCCGATTTTAATTTGTCAATATTATCAATAACATTTATCCCGCCTTCGGTGGTTAATTCCTGACGGCGTTCGGGAACTATTGTTGCCAGTTCGGGACCAACATCGCAGGCAATCCTAATAATTTCTTCGGTGGCCGCCATCTCAAGGTCTAATTTTGTAGTAATCAACTCTCTCAAAAGCCTAACATCTCTTTCGTTGATGTGCCTTCTATCTTCTCTTAAATGAACAACAATACCGTCAACCCCGGCTTGTTCTGCCAACAACGCAATGGCAATAGGATCCGGTTCGTCTTCTCCCCTGGCGTTTCTTAATGTTGCGATATGATCTATGTTTAATGAAAATCTCATTTTTAATACCTCAAATTAATTGTTTCAGAACGTGCAATATTGCATTTATTCCGATTCCGAATTCGCCTGTTCTATATCTAAGCGTCGAAATAAAATCGATGCTAAACATAACCCCGGCGTGAGTAATAATGCAATAGTAAATTGATTTTGTACGATACGCAAGAGTGCCCAAAGCCAATCCGCCGATAATTGCGCCGAATGTTTCAATGGGAGGTTTTCCGTCATGCAAAATTACAAAAGGAATCGTTTGTATTAGAACCGCATAATACCCGAATTTATTTTTTAATCCGAACAGCATGAAACCGCGCCAGATAAATTCCCATGCAAAAATGTATAATAATAATCCGGTTTCGAAAATAATAAAAATCATCCATGAATCGCGCGCTCTTAAAAGCATCGGGTAGTTAAGTATGAACTCTCCATTAGAAGTTACTACCCAGATAAACGGAATCATTATCAAGATAAATAAAACTGAAAATTTTAAACCGGTTTTATAATCTCCTTTTCTTACTCCGTAGTCCGCCAATTTTTCTTTGAAGACAAGTCTGATATACAGCCACAATAAAATAAAAAGAGTAAAAAAATCACCGATGAACCAATAAGCAAATTCATACAGGTCGGCATTGCCGTTTGCATTAAAATAGTCGTAAAGATTTTGCTCAAAGAATAATCTTGAAGTGTAGTACCACGATATTGTAAGGATTACAGGAATAATTAAAAGAACCGAAGTAGATTTTTTATCTAAAGTTTTTACCGTAGCAAATAAATAATGTAGTTCATCTTTAATTTGTTTCATTCATCGAAATCTTTAACGGTTATTTCATTTTATTTCGTCAGATAAATTTGTCAAGTATATCTATCAAGTTTAAATTTTTCACCAAGATAAAGTTTTCTCACTTCTTCATCGCCGGCAAGTTCTTCGGCACTGCCTTGTTTGAATATCGTTCCGTTAATAAGGATGTAGCCTTTATCCACAATACTCAAAGTTTCATGAACATTATGATCCGTAATAAGCACGCCGATTCCTCTGTTCTTAAGGTTTGCGACGATATTCATAATATCTTCAACTGCAATGGGATCAACTCCAGCAAAAGGTTCGTCCAATAAAATAAAACTCGGATCTGTGGCAAGAGCCCGAGCAATTTCGGTTCTGCGCCTTTCACCGCCGCTTAACTGGTACCCCATGCTTTTTCGGATATTGGTAATGCTTAAATCCTCAAGCAACTGATCGCATTTTTCTTTCCTGCTTTCCGCATCAAGATTAGTTAATTCCAGTACGGCCGTAAGGTTGTCTTCAACCGACAGTCTTCTGAACACCGATGCTTCTTGCGGAAGATAACCGATTCCCATACGCGCACGTTTGAACATCGGAACTTTTGTAATATCCGTATCGTCAAGAAACACGTGGCCTCCGTCCGGCTTAATCATTCCTACAATCATATAAAAGGTGGTTGTTTTGCCTGCGCCGTTTGGCCCAAGTAAACCGACAATCTCTCCTTTTGAAACCTGCACCGAAGCTTTGTTTACAACGGTTCTCTTTTTATAAATTTTTATTAGGTCTTCGCTTCTTAAAGTATTTGCCGCCATTGGTAACCTGGTTTAATAATTTTTATTAATAGCAATAAGTCGTACAGTTTTTCTAAAACAAAAATAATATAAAGCCATAAAGATCTTTAAATTATTTATTCCTATTATCTGATATTTGCTTAAGCAACTCTTCTTTTGCCGGCCTATTATTAAAAATTATATAACCGGGCAGAGTAAAAGCTAATTCATTGCCCACAACCAAGCGCTCAGGATAATACTCGCTGTTTGGGGTACCGTATAGCTTTACCTGTGAGACTTTATTATCATCAAAATATATTTTGGCCGATTCCGAAGATGATTTTGTTAATCCGTTCGGCGTATTATCATCATATAAAAAATAAATACTGTGGACACCGCCGAATACTTCCGTGTGCTGAATTGCCCCGTTGGAAAAGAATATTTTTAATCTGCTGCCAGAAATCTGGTCGTACCTGGTTTTATACTTTGCATTTTGAGAAAGTATAAACGCGTTTCTGTTAACATCTAATTCATTTATTTTGTTTTCATACAGCAGCACAATTACCGAATCGCCGGTAAGCTGCGAATTATCGTACCAAATTATAGGCTGAGGCGCTTCCGATGAAATTTTTTCGGTAACAATTTTTCCCTCTTTCCGGTAGTATTCAGTAAAATCATTAATCGAAGCGAATTTACCGCGGACAATTTTAACCGAGTCGGTTGCCTTGAAAATATTTATTGTATCGCGGTACGCTTCCATTTTTTTTGCTTGAATAACCAGCGTGTCAATCTGCAAAGTTGAAGTATCGGCTCCGGCAGCAAGAGAATCGCTCTGCGCTCTTTCTGAATATGAAGAATCAATTTGGATAAATAAAGGTTTTACGTCTATCAACGTGTAATGCTTCTGCGGATAATCTTCAAGGTGTTCGCCATAAATTGTTGAGTTATTATCGGTGCTGCTAATTTTTACATTATAGTATGCAATTGTCTCCCTTGTTTCCCTAAAATGCACTAAACTATCCGCTTGAATAATATTTTTGCCCTCAAATATTTTTACATCACCCGTGGCAATTGCTTTACCTTCATCTTTAAAATAAATTAATTGTTTTGAATTGACTGTTGATGAAGTATCTTTCAAAATAACGTTGCTTCTAAAAATCGCTTTAGCATCGTTAAAAAAATAAGATCCGGTATCTGCGGTAAGAATAACTTTTTTGTCATCGAGTTTTACCCCGGAAACCGATTCGGCTTTTCTTTCGTTACCGTAATAAAACCCTCTTTCAGTGGTGATGGTGAGTGTGTCTTGAGTTGCGATTACGTTTCCGATTAACTCGGCGTCGTTCCTTGAAATATACTGAACCGCCTGATTACAGGTTATTCTAACATTACCTTGAGTTAACACAACATGACCGAATACTTCTCTTACGGATTCACCGTCAATCATCTTACCCTGAAGGCTATCTCCGATAACGGTAATATATTCCTGCTGCTGAGCAAAAACACTTACCGCCGATAAGAGCAATATTATTATTAAATATTTTTTATTTATCATATACTCAATTATAAAAAAGCAAGAGTATGCCCAAATGTATGATATTTCAATTTGCCTAATTATTTTTTTGACGGATTTTGTTTCACTGTATCTAACCGGGTAATATAAGTAATATTATAAATCGTATAATTTCTCAGACTCTGGTCGGATTCAAACCCGTATCCTTGAATTTTTTCCTTCGGAGAAATTATAGTAACAAATTTATCCGATACAATTTTCTTATCCTTATTTCTCCACATCAATTCCTGAGTTTGGAGGGTAACACCGCTGTCGCTTACCGCTACAACACTATCAATCGCATAAAGATTTTTTGTAACATCATTCACTCTGCCTCTAAGCGCAGTTAAGACGGTGGTTTTTTCTTCTTTCAAATTAAAAAATTCAACTTTAAGTGAGCTGTCCAGCAATGTTTCCGGCGGATCATCATACGTTCTTATGTGCCCGGAATATAGAATCGCGCGGGTCTTACCGGAATCGCTAAAAATCACTTTATCGTTCCAGCTTTCCTGCGCCGGAAGTTTGGCAACTTGAAGAGACGGATTGACGGAGGGCTTAACCTTATTTTCGCCGCATCCGAAAATAATAAATGCCGACAGTAAGAATAATACAAATTTCATCTTTGACGCAAACCGAGATTAATCAAATCGTGCAAATGAATAATGCCGATCGGTTTATTGTCATCGTTTATTATCAGCATGGTTGTTATCTTAAAATTTTCCATCTGCTGAAGTGCGAAAGAAGCCAGGTAATCATCTTTCATCACCTTTGGGTCCTTTGTCATAATATCTTTTGCGGTTAATGTTTTAATCTCCATGGTTCTTTCAAGTAATCGTCTAAGATCACCGTCGGTTATTACTCCGATTAAAAAGCCATCACTGTTTACCACACATGTTGTTCCTAATCTTTTACTGGTAATTTCCAGGATAACATCCTTGATCGAAGAGTTTTCATCAACAACCGGGATGTTGTCACCTTTTATCATAATTTCTCTAACCTGCAGCGAAAGCCGTTTTCCCAAGCTGCCGCCGGGATGAAGATAGGCAAAATCTTCGGCGGTAAATCCTCTTTTTTCCAGCAGGGCAACGGATAAAGCGTCACCAAGAGCAAGCGTAGCGGTGGTGGAAGCGGTCGGAGCCAAATCGTGCGGACACGCTTCTTCCTTTACGCTTACGTTTAAATAAATATCGCATTCTCTCCCAAGTATCGAATTTTGTACGCCGGACATCGCTATTAAAGTAACCTTTAGTCTCTTAAGCATAGGCAATAAATTGGTTACCTCTTCAGTGTTTCCGCTTTTGGAAATTAAAATTACAACATCCTCTTTGCGTACCATGCCTAAATCGCCGTGCAGCGCATCTGTGGGATGAAGATAAATAGCCGCCGTGCCGGTAGAATTAAGTGTTGCTACAATTTTTCTTGCTATTAAACCGGATTTACCCATGCCTGTTAATACAACTCTTCCTTTACTTCTTATTATAACATTTACCGCTTTAGCAAATTCATCGTTTATGCTTCCTTCCAGATTAGCCACAGCTTCCGATTCAATTCTTATTACTTCTTTCCCCTTTTTAATTATCTCTTCAACAGTCAATTTACTAACCTCTTTTTAAAAAATTAAAAATACTTTTTCGTTTAGGAATTTCTATTCCATGTTCAAAGCTTGAATACTCAATTTTGAACTTTTTAAAATACTTATTATAAATTAAAAACGCAGAAACAATTTCAAAGTCGGTATATTTTATATGATTATTAAAAAACAATGCAGGTTTGGATACCGCAGCAGCGTCGCGGATATTTTTAATAAGCATTAAGTAATTATAAAAATTGCTTACGGGAATTAAATGGTTAACTCCCGTAACAAAATTATGCAGCCAAATTTTTTTATGCGCGTCTGCTATTGCCAAAACAAATTTATTTTTTTCCACAGATATTTCGCGTACTTCTGAATTGTCATTGGGGGCCTTTTCCCCGGGGTTCCATTCCGAATAACTCCATCTTTTTAATTCATGCAGTTTATCAAAATTTACTTCCTTCGAAAAAGTAATATCACACTCAATTTCGTTTTCTATTTCTTCATGTATATTTATATCGGCAACGCATTCGGAAAACATTACCGTACCGGCTGCAAAGACCGGTGTTGAAGGAAATGAAATATCTGGTTTTGTGTTTTTTCCACCAAGCACCAAATTACCGTTTTCAAATCGGCCGAAACCTGTAATAAAAAGATTTTCAATTTTATCACGGTACAATTTATAGCCCGGTTTATATTCCGGCAGCACCGAGAATAATAATTCTTTTTCTAAATCGCTTAACTTCCTGGGGAGCTTATACTTCCCTATTTCCGTATTTTCAAAATTCTGATTATCCAAAATCATTATCCGGTTTTACCCAATAGCCTGTCGGAATTAAAATTATTTCTTTCGTTCTTAATAATGTTTTACAATCATATCAATTGATTTTATATCAACAAGAAGTTCTTTCAACTCATCAAGCGGAAGCTGGCTTGCAGCATCGCTTAAAGCTTCTTTTGGATTCGGATGCACTTCGAGAAATAAGGCGTCAATTCCAACCGCAGCAGCAGCTCTTGCAAGCGGTTTAATAAACCGTGGCTCGCCTCCGCTTGTATTTCCTTTGCTTGGTAATTGAACCGAGTGAGTAGCATCCATAACAACCGGGTAGCCGAATTCCTTCATTATTACAAACGAACGCATATCGACTACAAGATTATGATAACCGAAAGTAGTTCCGCGCTCCGTAAGCATGATGTTTTTATTTCCGGTTGAGGCAACTTTATCGGCGGCGTATTGCATATCGTCGGGAGCCAAAAATTGTCCTTTTTTAATATTAACCGCTTTACCGGATTTACCTGCTTCAAGAAGAAGTTCGGTTTGTCTTGAAAGGAACGCCGGAATTTGGAGAACGTTTGCCACTTCCGAAGCCCTTTTTATTTCTTCACTAGTATGAACATCGGTAAGTACCGGCACACGGAATTCCTTTTTCACATCAGCAAGAATTTGAAGCGCTTCTTCGTCGCCGATTCCGCTGAAAGAATTAAGGCTGGTTCTGTTTGCTTTTTTATAACTCGATTTGAAAATAAAATCTATGTTTAACTCTTCACAAATCAATTTAATTTTTTCGGCGGTTTTGAATATAATATTCTTATTTTCCACCACGCAGGGCCCGGCAATCAAAACAAAAGGATTTGCATCACCGATCTTAATTCCTTCAACATTTATCATAGTCTGGTTTAGGTTTATTTTTTAATACTTCTTGAGTAAATATAAGCAAATTATATTTCTTTATTAATCAAATTCAAATGGAACCGGT
This sequence comes from Ignavibacteriales bacterium, assembly GCA_027347125.1. GTDB lineage: Bacteria > Bacteroidota > Ignavibacteria > Ignavibacteriales > Ignavibacteriaceae > FEN-1297. Next base: position 4,828 of record DAIERC010000120.1, on the reverse strand, counting down.
TTCAAAATATTTATCTTTAAGATGTCAATCATCTTTGAAGAAATTAAGTTTTAAATTGATATAATTTCGGTCACATAATTTTGTTCCAAAGAAATGTTTATTAAACAATAGGAAGAAATTATTTAAATATTAAACGGGTAAAATGGAAATATGAGAATTACAAAACTATTCGGCTTCAGATTAAATAATTTATCGTTATTGATTTTGTTGATTATGTTAAACCACACTTTTTTATTTGCCCAAAATAATGAAGAATATAATTCGTCAAATTTAAAACTGGCTCTGGAAAAACTAAATGTTTTGGGGAGCGTTTTATATGTAGCGGCACACCCGGATGACGAGAATAATGCGCTTCTAGCTTACTTTGCAAATGGAGAACATTTAAGAACAGGGTATCTTTCATTAACGCGAGGCGACGGCGGACAAAATTTAATAGGCACCGAACAGGGCGATTTGCTCGGGGTTTTAAGGACACAGGAATTACTTGCTGCTAGAAGAATAGACGGCGCAAAACAATATTTTTCTCGCGCCATCGATTTCGGTTACTCGAAATCGCCAAAAGAGACATTAGAAATTTGGGACAGCACAAAAATATTATCGGATATGGTTTGGGTGATTAGAAAATTTAAGCCTGATGTTATTATAACAAGATTTCCCGGAACCGGCGAAGGCGGGCACGGCAATCATACGGCGTCTGAAATATTAGCAGCCGAAGCATTTAAAATTTCCAGCGACTCAGCAATATTTCCGGAACAATTAAAATACGTTAAGCCGTGGAAAGCAAAAAGAATTTTATGGAATGCCTGGCTCCCGATTCTGCAAAAGAGAGGAACAAACCTTGCGAGTGTTCTAAAAATTGATGACGGCGCTTATAATCCAATTCTAGGCGAATCATATTCGGAAATTGCAGCGAAAGCCAGAAGCATGCATAAAACTCAGGGCTTCGGTTCAAGCGGAAGGCTTGGGCAAAATGAAGATTACTTTCTTCCAATAGACGGGCAGCCTGTAAAGAATTCTCTTTTCGACGGAATCGATTTAACATGGAAAAGAGTAATCGGCGGAGAAAAGATAGGAAATTTGTTAGCCGAGGCAAACAGGAAATTTGATCCGTCGCATCCCGAAAAAATTATACCGATTCTTCTGAACGCTTTTTCTAAGATGGATCAACTAAAAGAGAATTACTGGGTTTCGCTAAAGAAGAAAGAATTAGTAAACGTTATAAAAGATTGCGCAGGAATAAAGCTTGAAGCCATCGCTTCGGATTACTCAGCCGTACCGGGACAAAGTTTAAACGTTACTTCGTATATAATTAACCGTTCAAGCCTGCCGTTCATATTAAAAGATGTAAAGATTGATTTTCAAAAAGGCGGACAAATTTTAAATTATAAACTGGCCGACGATAAATTATATTCCGCCGCTTCCACTATCACTCTCCCAAAAGATATTCCGTATTCGCAGCCGTACTGGCTAAAAGGAAAACACAGCGAAGGAGACTATGTTATAAATGATCAAAGGCTCATCGGTAAGGCGGAAAACCCATCGCCGGTTAACGCAACTTTTACGCTTGATGCTGAAGGAAAAGAATTAAAACTAACAGTGCCCGTAAAATATAAATGGACAGACCCGGTAAAAGGCGAAGAGTACAGACAATTTATAATTGTTCCACCGGTTGCAATAAATGTTGAAGATAAAAATTATTTATTCTCCAATGACAAACCCAGAGAAGTGAAAATCAATCTGATTGCAAACGAAGATTCAATTTCGGGAAAAATTAAATTGAACACTCCGGCCAACTGGAAGATAACCCCAGACGAAAAATCTTTTTTTATAGGAAAAAAGGACAACGTAATCACCTTGTCGTTTGAAGTAAACCCGCCTGCCGAAAGCTCTGCGGTAATGCTAAACGTTGAGGCAATTATAGGGACAAAAATAATCAGTCAAGGGATGATATCTATAGATTATCCGCATATTCCAATTCAAACGGTTTTCCCTCCGGCAAGCGCAAAACTTATCCGGTTAAATATTAAAAAGGTTATAAACAATATCGGTTACATTATGGGTCCCGGGGACACAATTCCGCTTTATCTTAAAGAACTTGGTTACAACGTAACCATGCTTACAAATAAAGAAATTGAAAACGGCGATCTTTCAAAATTTGATGCCATTGTTACCGGGATAAGATTATATAACACCGATGATAATATTGCATACGAGCAACCCAAATTACTTAAGTACGTAAATAACGGCGGCACGCTTGTAGTTCAGTATAACAAAGACTTTGGGCTTGTTACAAAAGACATAGGACCATATCCGTTTCATATTTCAGCCAAAAGAGTAACATATGAAAATTCGCCGGTAACTTTTCTAAATCCTCAAAACCCGTTGTTAAATTTTCCGAACAAAATAACCGAAGATGATTTTAAAGGCTGGGTACAGGAACGCGGCGTTTATTTTGCCGATAGTTGGGACGCGAAATACGAAACAGTAATTGCGTGTAACGATCCCGGTGAAGAGCCGTTAAAAGGAGGTTTGCTATACGCTAAATACGGCAAAGGCGTTTTTATTTATACAGGCTATGTTTGGTTTAGGCAACTTCCGGAAGGGATTCCCGGCGCAAATAGAATTTTTGTAAACCTTATTTCAGCCGGCAAAGCAACAAGGAATTAATAAGAGGCGAACCCGATTTTAAATATTATTCTTCCTATTGTATTTGAACTTAGATTATTGTTTTAAACTTTTAATCGTTATTTTTCTAAGAAAGTTTTAACAATCATTTTATTGTTGAATGGCAGAGAAAGAAAAAAAAATACAAATTATAAAAGCCGCTGCAAAAAGATTTGACAGGCACGGCTTGAATAAGACCACTCTTGATGAGATAGCCAGAGATTTAAGAATCGGCAAGGCTACAATTTATCATTACTTTGAATCGAAGGACCAGCTTTATTACGATGTACTGGAATGGGAAGGCAGTTTGCTTCTTGAGGAAGTAAGGGTAATATGGGAAAACCCGGAATTTAATATAGAACAAAAATTAAGTGTTTATTTCTCTTCAAAAGAAGGCTTACAGGTAAGGTTTAAATTAGTTTTTGACGCTTTAATAAATATCCTAAACGATAAAAGCTTTGAACAAGAAAATTTGTTTTTTTCTAAATTGATTACATCCGAAGAAAAAATATTATACCGGGCATTTCAACAATTGGCAAAAGCCAAAACAGAGCAACATGATATTCTAGTGAGAACAATGATTTCACAAAGCTGGAATTTTATGTTTGCAGGCAAGTTGAATTTATTTTTGGAAAACGAAAAACAAAATTTGTCAAAAGATTTGTTAATAAAAATTATTGAAGAAAATTTCTTTATTACTAAATAGGAAAATTATTTCTCTTCGGAATCTAAATCATCTTCATCATCATCGTTATCTTCTTCGCTAAAAATATATTTTTCATACTTATGTTTGATCATTTGAGCTTCAACAATAAAGAATACATCCTCGGCAATGTTGGTGGCGTGGTCGCCAAGCCTTTCAAGCTGGCGCGAAATAACTATTAGCGCAACCGCCGCTTCAATATTATCCGGATTTTCCTTCATTGCGCCAATCAGTATATTATGATTTTCAATATTATAATTATCAATTATCTGATCCGTCTGAATAACTTTCTGAGCAAGCTTGGGGTCGTTTTGTATAAATGAGTCTATCGAATTACGAAGCATCTCTTTCACTACTTTAGACATCTCTGAAAATTTTGTTTTTTTTATTAAATCTCTTCTCCTTTTTAGAAAGTTATAATTCTCAACAACGTTTACCGCGATATCGCCTATCCTTTCTAAATTGTTGTTAATAGTAAGAGCCGACATGATTAGCCTTAAGTCCATCGCAACGGGTTGGTTCAACGCGATGATTTTTTGGCAAATCTTATCGATTTTCAGATCGTATTTATCTACTTTATTATCTCTTTCAATAACAAGTTTTACAAGTTCCTCATCATCCGCTTCCACAGCCTTTACGGCATATTCAACTTGCTCATCAACCAGGCTGCACATTTTGAGTATTTTCTTTTTTAATTTTTCAATCTGTAAGTCGAATTGTCTTTCCACCAGAAACCTCTTTAGAAATTATTAACCAAACCTGCCTGATATATAATCTTCGGTTTGCTTTTTAGATGGGCTCGTAAAAATTTTTGTTGTTTTATCATATTCAATAAGCTCGCCGATATAAAAGAAAGCGGTATTGTCGCTAACCCTTGCTGCTTGCTGCATATTGTGCGTTACAATTATAATTGTATAATTATTTTTAAGCTCATGAATTAATTCTTCAATTTTTGCCGTTGCAATAGGATCAAGCGCACTGGCTGGTTCATCCATCAATAAAATTTCGGGTTCAATTGCTAAAGAACGGGCTATGCAAAGCCTTTGTTGCTGCCCACCCGAAAGGCCTAAAGCCGAAGCGTTTAGTCTGTCTTTTACTTCGTCCCAAAGCGCCGCATGCTGAAGAGTTCTTTCTACTATTTCATCAAGTATCTTTTTTTTTCTTACGCCGTTTATCCTAGGACCGTAAGTTAAATTATCATAGATGCTTTTGGGAAACAAATTAGCTTTTTGAAAAACCATTCCCACTCTTTTGCGCAGATTCACCACATCAACGCCTCTGGAATAAATATCAACCCCGTCAATACTAACCTCGCCTTTAATTCTTACTCCGTGGATTAGATCGTTCATTCTGTTTAACGTGCGAAGGTATGTGGATTTTCCGCATCCGGAAGGGCCGATTAACGCGGTAACTTTGTTGGCGGAAATTTCCATTGAAACCCCTTTAAGCGCCTGTTTATCA